>PRDT01000063.1 GCA_003173995.1 Candidatus Levyibacteriota bacterium
CATTTGTATCGCTATTGTTCTTTTTGGGACAGTTATGTGGGCTATTTCATTTTTTAGTATTTATACAAGACCTCAGACTCGAATTGCTTCATCAATTTGGATGTATCAACATATTCCTACAGGAAGCAAGCTTCTCACTGAAGCATGGGATGATGGTCTTCCTGTTAATCTTGCTCCATTTACACCAGACAGATTTCAAAGTGAACAACTTAATATTTACGATACGGATAATGAAGAAAAAAAAGTATATTACGCTGAAAAATTATCAGGAGCAGATTATGTCATTATTAATAGTAGAAGACTTTATGGAACCCTCATCCATTTGCCAGAAACCTATCCACTGACAAGTCAGTATTATAAAAAATTATTTGCTGGAACATTGGGATATAAAAAAGTTGGAGAGTTTACTTCCTATCCTACCTTTTTGGGACTTACCATTAATGACGACGCATCAGAAGAAACATTTCAAGTCTATGATCATCCAAAAGTGCTTATTTTCCAAAATACAAAGAGATATACAAAAGATCAACTCATACAAATCTTGTCCAAAAAATAAAACTCTTTGTTATACTTAGCGTATGAAACGATTTATTGATTTTGTTGAAGAAAATGCGGTAAGTCTTTGTGTTGTTATTCTTTCTCTTTTTGCTACGTATTTTGCCATCAAATCCATTGCTTTTCTTGCTCCCAATAATCATTTTACTCTTCAAGCGGATGCATTTCTTCACCATACCCTCGCAGTTGTTAATCCGCCCGGATCTCTCAATGACTTAGCCTTTTTCCACAATCAATATTTTGTTCCATTTGGTCCATTACCTGCTATACTCCTTCTTCCTTTTGTTGCAGTATTTGGTACAAGTGTCGATCAGGCATGGTTAGGATACGTTCTGGCAGCACTTTCTTTTTTACTTGTATATCGCATTGCAGGCAATCTTCATATCAAATCAAGAGGTACAAGACTTTGGCTTGCCTTATCATTTATTTTTGGGTCTGTTTATATTAGTCTTGTTGTTTTACCCATTTCTGCATTTCTTGTTCAGGTTGTTACTGTATTTTTTCTTTTGCTCTCAATTGATGAATTTCTCAGGAAAAAACGCTTTTTCATTATTGGACTCTATATTGGTTTGGCAATTTTAGTACGAGATATTATTGGTATTGCTGTGATATTTTTTCTATATGAAATCGCTTTTCTTCCAAGTATTAAAAATAAGATAGTAGCCCTGACAAAATTGTTTATTCCAATAATCGTTTGTTCAATTTTATTATTTGCTTTTAATTATGTCCGATTTGGGACAATTCTTGATAATGGGTATGACCACAATATTTCTCATGGAGAAGATTTGCTGCTTTCACGAAAGGTAGGATTTTTCTCTCCGATGCATATTCCAGGAAATTTGTATCTCATGTTTTTTAAGGCTCCTGATCCTGTGAAGCTCTATGATGTGAATTATGTTCTCAAGCCACCATATTTACATGTTGACCCATGGGGACTTGGTATTTTCTTTACAACACCTCTTTTCCTTTATCTTCTTTTTCTAGACTTAAAGGAAAAATATGCTAAGGCAAGTCTTTTGACAGTAGGTGCTATGCTTATTCCAACCCTCACCTATTACGCATATGGTGTCTGGCAATATGGGTATCGTCATGCCGTTGATTTTTATCCATTTTTATTCCTCTTACTAATTCCACTATTTCGCGATAAAATGCCAATGCGTGCTAAATGGCTTATTATTTATAGTATTGTCTTTAATTTTAGCTATATGTTAAGCCTTTGGGGCGTCTATTTCTTTCATCAACAATAAATATGCAACTACATGATATTTTAAATGTTTTGCTCTGGTGGGGAGTATTGTTTGGCATTGGTGTCGCCTTTATACCTCTTACTAATCGCTTTTTCCATGACTTTTTTGATAGGGGATACGCATTTAGTAGAATTTTAGGGACTGTCATCATTTCCTATATGATGCTTTGTCTTGGCATGCTTCGACTTGTCTCTTTTAGTTTTCTTAATATACTTCTTATTCTGTTGTGGCTTACTGTTTTTCAAATAATTATTGGTACGGGAAAAGATATTAAGGGAAGTCTCAAAACAGTAAAACTTTTTCTCAAACAAAATTGGTTTATTTTCCTTTTTGAAGAACTTCTCTTTGGCGCATGTCTTTTTTTCTGGAGTTATATTCGCACCTTTGCTCCAGATATTCATGGACTTGAGAAGTATATGGATTTTGGATTTGTTAATTCAATTCTGAGAAGTACTTACTTCCCACCAGCTGATATGTGGTATACACCCCTTCCTATTAATTACTATTATTTTGGCCATTTCATGACAGCAATGCTAACTAAGCTCTCAACTATTCCCTCTGCTATTAGTTTTAATCTCATGATTGCAACACTATTTGCTCTGACTGCTATTACTTCTTTCTCATTTGGACTTAATATTTGGAGCTATTTCTTAAAGTCCAAACACAAATCTCTTTCTTTTGGACAATTAGCTCGATCTAGCGTCATTGTTGGTATTCTTGTTGGTTTTTTAGTGACAGCTGGAGGAAATTTACATACTGTCTATACTCTTTTCAAGCCATATGAGAATGAATACCCTAAGCCACTTACCCAACTTGCATTTTCACCAATGACATTTCCCAATGCGTATTGGTATCCAAATGCAACTCGTTTTATTTATCATACTATCCATGAATTTCCTCTCTATTCATTTGTCGTGTCAGACTTACATGGACATGTTTTGGATATTCCACTGGTTATTACTGCACTTGCTCTTCTCTTTGCCTTTATGCAAAAAACAAAACCTATCAAAAAATCATCTAAACCACTTATTTTACAATTCCTTCTCAATCAAAAAGAATGGATATTTTATGGTTTCTTACTTGGTGTGATGTATATGACAAATGCGTGGGATGGACTTATTTATTTTCTTATTTCTCTTCCTGTTATTTTCTTCACAACATTTACAAAAGGCAAATCTCTTTTCTTGACACTTCTTACACCAGCATTTGTCAGTAGGGTTATTCTCGTTTTTGCTTCATTTATTCTTTTTTCACTTCCTTTTTCTCTTTTCTTCAAACCTTTCGCCTCACAAATTGGGCTTATGTGTGCCCCACCATTTTTGATAGCAAAAGGAGCAATTGGACCATTTGTTTTTGAATCAAACCATTGCACTCATTCACCACTCTGGCAACTTGTTATTTTATATGGATTTTTCCTTTTCTGGCTTACTAGTCTTGGCATACTTACGTACATTACCTGGAAGAAAACAAAAAAAATACTACTGAGTGATGCTATTATGCTTCTTTTTGGCGCATTTGGTATCTTTCTTATTTTACTTCCAGAATTTGTCTATCTTAAAGATATATATACCACCTATTACCGCGCCAATACGATGTTTAAGCTTGTCTATCAAGCATTTATTATCCTTTCTCTTGTCTCAGGATATAGTCTTGCCCGCATCTTTTTCTCCCCAGATGGCAAATCATCTCTTAAGAGAAAACTACTTTTCCTTCCGTATACTATCGTCGCAATGGGAATTCTTGCACTTGTGAGTATGTATCCTTATTTTGCAATCGGATCATATTACAATAATTTGAAAACTCCAGTAGGACTTGATGGAGAGAAATACCTTGCTGATTTGTACCCTAGTGATTTTGATGCTATGAATTGGCTAAATGCCCATATAGCCGGACAACCAGTTATTATTGAGGCACAAGGTGACTCCTATACTGATTATGCAAGAGTATCAGCAAATACTGGACTGCCAACGGTTCTGGGATGGACAGTCCACGAATGGCTTTGGAGAGGTACCTATGATATTGCCCCACCAAGAATTGATGATATAACAACCTTTTATGAAACCTCAGATATTACAAAAGCAGATGCAATTGCAAAAAAATATAAAATTGCTCTTATTTTTGTTGGCGAATTGGAACGAAAAAAATATGAGAAGCTAAATGAGAAGAAATTTCTCACAATGGGGCATGCAATTTATAGCAAGGGGCTTACGACAATTTATCAACTAGCTCCCGTACCAGTGATATCGACTTCGAAATAGTTGAGAAGTTATATGGGTAAAAAATTCTTCGAAAAAGTGAGTGGTTAATCTCCAAAACAAGCGATCCTTTATATTTTTCTTGCATCAGAAATTTCAAGAATGATTCTATACGCAAATCACCTTCAAAAAGAGGAAGGTGATGATGATGGGATGAAAAGCTACTGACATGAATGACTCCAATTGAGGGTAGCATTTTTTTAAAGATAGGTAATTTCTGTGGTTCTGATGATTCCGCATGGCTGACATCAAAAGTATAGAGGAATCCATACTCTTGTCCAATTTTATAAATATCTTCTAAGTGTTGTATCTGGGTTTTATTCAGATATAACTTTTTGTATTCTAAATCATGTGGCATATTCTCAAGACACATACTTACCCCATATGCTTGTTGTATATCTGAGAACCTTTTAAAATACTTTCTCATTCTCGTACTTTCCATTGTGGTTAGTGTCAATGGATGAACTGTTACTTTTCTCACACCACGACTTGCTATCAATTCAAAAAATCCTACATCAACAAAAAGCCCAACTCCCGACCAGACTGGTTGATGAAATGCAACGATAGGAAGATCGTATTTGTCTGCATAGGAAAAAAGTCTATCAAATGACCATCTATTCTTGTATCCGCCTACTATCTCTACTCCATCTGCTCCTGCTTTTTTAAATTCTTTGAAAAATGATTCCATTGAAGTATACAAAGGAAAATCCGTAATTGAGGCATTTACTTTGAGTTTCATACTTATTTTGTTGGCGTCGGGGTAAGAATTGGTTCTTTACTTATGACACAATTGCCTTTGGCCAAAACACATGCAACATATTGCTGAATCTCGGTGAAATTACCATCTCCTATTCTTGGAATAAGAGTTGAGGCAAAATTATGTGCTTTGTCCATTGGTCCATTTTCTAAAACACCATATTTCCCTTGTGTATAGTCACCAAAATCAATAACGGCTGTTGAAATAGGTGCATGCTGTGCTTTTTGCATAAGTGAGATAAAGAGAGTAAATTCTTCTTCTTTAATATCTGTATCAATACTATCTTTCAAAATGTCATAGATAGCAAATATTTTTGTTGGATTAAAAAGAGTCTGCAAAGAAAATACTTTACTTCTGACAGCCTCAATAAGTAATTGCTGACGACGTGATCTGGCAAAATCTGTTCCTTCCGAACCTATTGCGTGACGAGATCTAACAAATTCTAATGCAGTCTCTCCATCCATATGTTGGAGTCCTGGGTCAAAATGAAGATGCTTATACCTACAGGAAAATTTTTCTTGAATATCTAATTCTGCTGAAACAGTTGCAGTAAAATCATGAATTTCCTTATCTGTAAGACCACATGTATCATCTTCTTTTCCACTTATTGGATAGTGATAATCATCAAGAGTATTTTGGACATTGATATCAACTCCACCTATTTCGTCTATCGCTTTGACAAATCCACCAAAATCAATTCTAAATGCATAATCAACTGGTTGCCCAATTACTTTTGAAACAGCACTTTTAGCAAGGATCAATCCTTTATGCTGTCCATTTTCTTCACCATTGGAGTAGGCTACATTAATTTTATCTTGCAAGTCTGGTATCCACAGATCTCTTGGGATAGAGATAAGAGTCACTTTTTTGCCATTTGGGTCAATTGCTGCATAAATAATGGTATCTGTTAGGTCTGGTCCATCGTGCGTTCCTCCTCCAATACC
>PRDT01000029.1 GCA_003173995.1 Candidatus Levyibacteriota bacterium
AATTCCATCCATTCTTCCTGTCCATGTTGTTATTACTTGCTGATACTCGTCATATTCTAATACTGCTTTTCCATTAACATTCGTACCCTTTGTACGAACAACAGCTTCCATATGCTTACCGTTAGCCATACCATGAATCATATAAGGGTTTGGAGCATCGTCTGAAGCTCGCGTGAGAATAAGTGCCATATCAGGTACAGATAGAGGTGCATGGCGAAGGCTTGGAGGGTGAGCGTGAAAGGTTCCAAAAACAGCAGTTCTCTTATTTGCTCTCTTCCCATATTCAGTTAATTCTCTTATTTGATCTGCATCTAAAGGCAATGTATATCCTTGGGATTTTGTTGCCATTAAGGGAGATGTAATCTCCATATCATCATGAATAGCAAGGTAACCACCTATCTCTCCATCTTCCTGACTTTGCTCAAGACGAGCTACATTATCTTTCCATGCAGAATCTAAGGCTTTAAAGAATCCTCCATTTGCTCCAAGGTTACGATTCCCGCCTATCCATATCCCTGCAATAGTACTATCAAAACCGACAGGTCTTGTATGGACTCCTAATGGCGTATCTTTAGGAAATAGCTCATCTACTAACACCTGCTCTAACATGGGATAAGGTGTTTGCGCTCTCTCTGTTACTCTATCAAGCCTTCTTGGCTGCGAACTGGCCTTTTCTGGATCTGGCATACTATTGCTTTGATTGTTCCAAATCTAATGAAGCATTTCAATAGAGAAGTTATTCCACTTAAGATAAATTATCTTATAACAGAAACTAAGGAAATCTTATGCCATAATATATTTGGCGCCTTTGGTAACACCTTGCTTCTTAATAAGTCCTGCTTGGACAAGCGCCTTAATATCAAGAAGAACGGCGTCTTCTGAGACCATAGGGAAAAGACTCTTAAAGGCTTGATTCTGTAGATACCCAGCTTTTCTCACATATTCTACAATTCTCATTTGACGCTCTGTGAGAAGGAGTGGTTTGCCTCCAAGACGTTCTTTTATCTTTCCATCTGCTGAAACATTTTCAACCTTTTCTTTAATTCGATTCAGCTCAACTGCCACACCTTCTGCAAAATACTCAAGCCAATATGTGACATCTCCGCCATTTTTTTCTACTGATTGGAGGCTGTCATAGTATCTCCCAGCATCACTATCAAAGTATTCTTCAAGGGAGAAAAACTTTCGAATATCATATCCTTCAAGAAAAAGTATCAGTGTGGAAAGAGCCCGTGCAACGCGACCATTGCCATCAACAAAAGGATGAATTCTGACAAATTCATAGTGAACAATTCCTGATTTCAAAATTGGATGTATATCCTGAGATTCTGGGCTATTTATAAATGCAATTAAATCCTCCATTTGATACCCAACAGCAACTGCTAGTGGTGGACGAAAGACAACATCTCCTGTCTGACTATTCTTAATAACAACTTGTGTTTTGCGATATACGCCACTTGTCTCAGGTGGTAATATCTTCTCAACAGTGAGCTGATGCAAGTGTTTGAGAAACTCCTGTGTGACTGGTTCTTTTTTCTCTATCAGCTCCAATTCACCAATATTCTCTATCACCTTTCTGTAGTTAATCACTTCTTGAATATCTCTCTCTCGTGCCACAACATGCTGTCCCATAACTACTTTTTCAGCATCTGAAAGGTTGAGTTCATTTCCCTCAATGTGGGTTCCGTAATGAACAGAACGGATAAGCGCTTCAGCTTGGAATTTCTTTTCGTAGTATGGCAAAAGAGGCGCATTATCAATAACTTCTTTAGCTGCTTCGATGGTTCCTATAAGACGAAGCATTTTGTTGGTAATCATGTATTTTGGAGTGTACATAGCTGAAGTGTTATAATTATAGCTATATGCCTGCCAAAACGCAAAAGAAAGTTGCTCCCAAGAAAAGGCTTCCCTTGGAAGTGGTTACGCAAATGCTCACGCTTGCGACCAGTGGCTTTGGTCTTGTGGCAGCGCTTGCCTGGAACAGTCTTATCCAAGAAATAGTAAATAACTATGTGAAGCGATTTCTTCCTGCAGGAAGTGGGGTTACTTCCCTCTTTATCTATGCTGGAGTTGTCACAGTCCTTGCAGTATTTGTTACCTTACAACTTGCAAAGATAAAAGAACACCTGGAGCGCTAGAGTTTCCCCATTACGCTTGGTAATTCCTGTGCTAGGTCTGACGCATTAAAATAAATTCCGACTTTTCTATACAAGGCTTCTCCTGCTTTTTTATTGAAATAACTTCCTGCTTTGGCTGCAAGATACATATCATTTTTACACGCAAGAGCTGCCACCAGACCTCCCAGGACATCCCCTGTCCCTCCTTTGGTCATTCCTGCATTGCCTCCTTCTACAAGAACAGCATCTGTTGGCGAGGCTATCGTATCGATATTTCTCTTGAGAAGAATTATAGCGTTATATTTTACTGCCATATCAGAAACATTCATAGAAAGTGGTTCCAGATCAAAAAGGTTTTCAAATTCACGAAGATGTGGAGTCAAAATGACATGTCCATTTAGCTGCTTTAGCCACGATAATTCCATCATTTGCAATGCTCCTGCATCAATAATCCATTTCTTATCAGGATACTTTTCAAGCAAATATTTTGTCAGATAACACGTCTGCTCTCCTTCATCAGCCAAGGCTAAAATATCCTTTATTTCTCGGAATTCCTTATGCTTTTCAATAGTCTCCGAGCGAACCATGCCAGGACCTATCAAAATAGCTTCTGCCTCCTCAATATAGTCCTCAATATGCTCCCTTGGCACCACAATGCCCCCACGCCATTGTTCTTTCAGCTTCTCGACTATTTGGTTATTTTCAGGTACAGATGCGTAGAAAACCATATCTACAACTCGTGATGCTATTTCTAATGCCCAGAGACTTGCTGCATGGAAAAGCTCGGATCCACCAATTATCATCAGCTTCCCATTTTGGCCTTTGTGGGAAATACTATCTGGCTTGTAGAGGTGCCTCAGCTCGTCCGGATTGAAGTAGTTCATGATTTTTCTAATTCTATCACAGTTACCTTAGAAAGCATTGCTTTTGGAATAAATTCTTTATGAGTTGTCGTGATAATTGCCTGGCCTTCTTTGACCATAGAGAGGACAAGATCAATATGCCCCCCATCTAACTCTGAGAAGATATCATCCAATACTAACAGTGGTCTTTGGCCTAGGATCTTTAAAACATACTGTATCTGCAACATTTTTAGCTGCAATACCACTAGTCGCTGCTGGCCGCGAGAACCATAATATTTGATGTCGCGATCCACTCCTGTCTCATCTTTCATATACATTTGCAAATCATCTCTATGTGGTCCAACTAGAGTTGTTCCAGAGGCTATTTCAGCATCTCTATACTGCTCCAGACGTTCTTTGGAAATTTTACTGTGATCATAAACAACGGTACAATCAAACACATCTTTTTGAGCATTATTGAGAAATTCTACCAACTCTTCTCTCTTCTCACTAATAGTCGTGCCATTACTAATCACCAAGTCGTCCCAATAATCAAACTGCTCTTTATCTTTTCTTCCAGTCTCCTGGGCAATATGAAGAAGTGCATTTCGCTGCCTAAGTGCCTTCTCATAGGCAACACTTGCATGATAATAGTCCCTGTCAACAATCTCCAGGACACTATCCAAAAATTCTCTCCTCAGAGAAGGTCCTCCTATGACAATATCCAGCTCTTCAGGCCGAAAAAGGACTAGTGGAATATACCCAACAAATTTCATACGAGATCTGGCAATTCCATTGACCAAGAATTTTCTGCCAAATCGTCCTTCATTCATTTGTGGGGAAAGAAGTGTTACCTCAAGCTTGGTTTTCTCTCCATTTTCCTCAACCAAACCCTGCACACGGCCAATCTCCTGGTCAAATTGGATAAGCATGCTATCTGTTGGGCCTCTGAAGCTTCTGCCTGTTGCCAGAAGCTGGACACTTTCAACAAAATTGGTTTTCCCAGCTGTATTTGGGCCAATAATAACGGTAATATCAGGTGCCAAATCAAATTTTTTCTGGGTATAGCTTCGAAAATGATGCAGTAGTACAGATGTCAGATACATGGGCTTAATTATACAGGCAAGAAGGCAAGGAGAAAAGTTATTGAATTACTGTACCAGTGAAAGATCGGCCTTCAAGATAATCCTCAACATTATCAAAATTATCACCATTCATCACAACTACTTTTACTCCCAAATCTTGTGCTTTCCTAGAGGCTATTGGATCAAATGGTGCATTCATACCAGGGACCCATTCATCCCCTACTAACTTTCTAAATTCATCCCAGGTCATGGTGTCGATTGGTTTGGCTTCTGGGTCTTTTTTCGGGTCTGCTGTGTATACTTTTTCGATGTTGGAGAGGTTGAGGACGGTGTGGACTTCGTAGTCTTCACAGATCATGACTGCACAGAAATCTGTGGACCAGCCAGGCTTCCATCCAGAAGCAACGACAACTGGCTCAGTCACTTTTCGGATAATCTCATAATGCTCAATAATATGTGGGTGTGCGATGTCATGGAAGATGGTACGGACGAGATGTGCATTCAGACGGGTTGAATGAATACCAAGCCAGTCCAAGTCCTCATCTGTTAACTTTCCGATGACTTCTTTGCCTGCATCACGGTAGTGTCTCGCTGTGGATCCTCCTCCTATGATCAAAAAAAACTGGCGGTCGGGGTGACTTGCCAGTTGCTTTCGAATAAATTCGTTAAGCTTACTAAGGAATTGTGTGTTAATCCCTCCGTTAGGAACGATAAGGGAGCCTCCAATTGATATGACGACTTTGTCAGAATAACTAGATCCCATAGCAAGCGATTATTCTTCATCTTATCACACATTTATGTAAGTTACAAGGAAGAATGCATGCTATTAAGACCTATCTTTGTATGCCTAGACGACGCGTCCCTATGAGCCTTCCATCTCTTGTTGCCCTAATAGCTCCGGTATTTAAATCCGTTACTGTTGGAAAGGCATCAGCTAAGGAAATCACAATAATTCCTGGGCGCCTTGCTGGACTTGAAGGCACTGCTGGAGTAGTAGCTTCTACTGAAGTATTCCCTTCTCCTGTTGCTCCTCCTCCATCGGTCATTTCAACTGCCATGTACATATCTTATAAATAGAGGATCATTTTTACTTGACGCTTCAGACACAAAAAAACAACATTTTTGCGAAAATAACATCATCCAGCAGACATTCTGGACAGAAATCTAACAAAATGAAAAAAGTGAAGAGAATTAATATCTTGGTGGTACTACTGGTTGCTCTACAGGACGAGGAGGATTGTATCTTGCTTCCATACTCCGGACAAGGGCATATCCTTCTTGTGTTCTTTCTTCTATTGCTCTATCTTTACCTAGATAGAGATGACTTACAGAACCAATAAGATCTCTTGAAAGAAATGCTGCAAAATCTTCTACTGGCAGTCTACGTGCATCTATTTCCTGACCATTCCTTCTATAATGGACTCCTCCATCACCCCGAACATATACCATATCTCCTAGTTGGACTGGTCCACGGGTATCAGATTCTATAGCACCAGGATTGATACTTCTTCCAATAGCGAGCATGCCGGGAGTTATATTGAGATAATAGTGCTCAGTAAATCGTAACGAACGATTAGTAGGATTAACCCTATCAATACTAATATCAAACCACTCTAATCCTCTATCTGTATCTCGTCTTGTTCCTCCCGTAAAAGACGGTACTCCAGCAGTATCAAGTGCAATAAAATCAAGGAAAAAAGCCATATCTCGCGCTTCTTCTGCAGTTAATTGTGGTCTTTCTGGTGGATCTGTTACTGTTACGGCATCATGAGTCGGATCATTGAGCAAGCCTGCTTTATCTGTATCTGTCATATCCTTTGGAAAAGGCTGGAATCCTCCTGGGGTAGATGGAGCTTCGTGTTGATCTTCAGCAAAAGCCATAGCTGGCCTCAGCATATACCTTTTTTTTGGTTATTGTCAAGAAAATATATAGATATTTATGCAGCACCTTTGGCTATTACTGAAGGCGAAGTTGTACCTAATTCAGAAAGAATATATCTTCCTAAAAGTGTTTCTGGTTTGGTAATACTCGATAGATCATCTATACCCAGTAAGTCTATAGCTTCTTTAACATCTCCTTGTGCTTGTTCCATATGGCGCAGCATAAATGCTTTTAAAAGAATACGGGTAAACGTAATATCTGGACCATCTCCGTGGATAGGATCATTGAATCGAAAATATTCATCAATCGCTGTTATACGGACTATACGATCCGGAAATTTATTAAAATCTAACCATCTGTTTTGTCTCATTTCTACTTCTATATCCACTTCTGCTAAAGGAGTTTTATCCCTTCTACCTCCTGATAATTCATGTAAATGAGATACTCCCAATGAAAAAAGACGTCCTGGTTTGAAATCATCAAATGCTACAATTGGGCTCACATACTGCTTGATAACTTCAATTGCCTCATCAAATCGGTCTCTTCGTTGAGGAGTGATCTGAGGGTCTGACTTAAAAATATCTCTTGCTTCTTGAATCCCCTCTTTCACCCAACCAGAAGCCTGGAGATTTGGTATTGGAGATGAGAGAAGACAAGCTTGCGTAAT
>PRDT01000081.1 GCA_003173995.1 Candidatus Levyibacteriota bacterium
ATATCAGTACCAAATTCTCTTATTTCATCCATCCACAAAGCCATATTGTCGCGAAGTCTGTCCAAATCTTCACCTGAAAGCCCGGCAATTCGACGTTGCTTGAGTGGTTGTCTTTCTGCTAATAAGCGCAGCTCTGCCAAGTCGTCTCTATAAAGCTCTTCGTCATGAGTAATAGCATATATCTTTCTCTCAAGAAAAGTAGAAAGTGTTTCTCCTTCATGCATTTCAGATTCGCAGGCCTGTATGAAAGGAGCAACCTGATTGAAATCAATAGGGGTTGGGACACCGCCATTGGAGCGTGCTTGATACCTCGCAGCTTCGTATACTATAAAAAGTCCAAACATCTCAGCACCCATCATGCGTACGCCTCGTTCGTCACTCGTGTGGTTAGCGAGCGTACCTGTAATTGTTTCACCATCTGGAAGGCTAAACTCATGAAGCATTTCTCGAGTGACAACGGATGGATAACCTCTTACTAACAGGGCACCAAGACTTCCATAGGTATGTTCTGGCTCTGCATGCTCAAGTCCAATTTTAAAAAGATCTGCATTAGCTACAAAACTTATTGCATGCTTTAATGCTGTGCGTCCAAATGGGATAACAGGCACAACAGGTTGCGGTCCTTGCTCGGGCCGTGATCTTCCGTCCCCATCAAAGGTGACTGTAGTAGGCATGGGCTCATTATATAGCCTATAATGGTAAAAGTAAATTAAAAAGGGATTATTCTAAAGAAAATGTTTCTGATATCTCTCGTACTTCTTTATGGTGTAAATACATCCAATAGCCAAAATAAAAGCCTAAGTTAATCAAATGATAGTTGGTAAGCTTTGTATCATCTTTCACTGTTTCATCTTTATCAGCAAGCTGATAATCAACAACGTCATTTGCATATGACCGCATAGCTTCAATAAGAATACCTAAATGCAATTGGTCGCTCCCGTCGTCCTCCATTTGATCAGTCCACTCCGCTCTTTGGTCACGAAGTGCTTTCATTTGCTCTTTGGTAAATGGCTTAGTTACTCCTCTTCTTAGAGGTTTGCGCTCGTCGGGCAGAAGAGTTCTTAACTGACTCATTTCATCTGGCTCGTAGAGCTCATTTCCATCCATGATCCTATCCAATTGACTCTCTATATATACTCCAAGAGTCTGGTCATCCCTCATATCTTCATAGCATTCGGCTAGAAAGACAGGAATAAGTGTAGGGTCAATATCTGGCGGCTTGCCTCCATACCAAGCAGATTGGAATCTCGCCAGCTGATGTATGACAGAGAGTCCGAAGGCAAGAGTATCAAGTCCCATTTGAAATTCTTCACTATGCTCAGGCTCCATTACTAATTTGATGAGTTCTACTTGTGATGGAGGCTTAAAATGATCTGGCAAATCTCCTCTTTTGATATCTTGTGGGTTGCCAAGAAGCAGTAAGGTCGTTGCAGTAAGGATAATTGCAGTTCTATCAACAAATTGTCCTTCCACCTGTACGAGGTCTCCACCTAGCAAATTGCCCCTTGTAGCATAGATAGCCCTTCTGCGAAAGGGAAGTGGATTGACAGTGTCTTGAGGATTGACATGCTTTTCAAAGTCACCTTCTCCTTCACCACCATAACCGACAATTGTTTTGCTCATTGTGGGATTATATATCCCATAATGGTAAAAGTAAACTAAAAAAAATTGTTTTGGTTAAATTGACAAGTACAAGATATAAG
The DNA here is from genome assembly GCA_003173995.1 of Candidatus Levyibacteriota bacterium. Lineage (GTDB taxonomy): Bacteria > Patescibacteriota > Microgenomatia > Levybacterales > UBA12049 > PRDT01. The sequence goes on from PRDT01000081.1 coordinate 1,704, forward strand.
TGCATACTTCAAACAGTGAAAAATATAATAATTTATCTTTTAATAGCAACCTTTTTTATAGTATTTGCCCCTATTGCATCTGCGCGTAGTGGCTGTTGTTCATGGCATGGAGGTGTGAGAGCGGATGGTTGTGGGTGTAATGATGGATCTTCCTTAAGCAGTACATGTGCACCGTATTACGTTTGTACACGTCCCCAGCAAATTAATCTAAATACAAATGATGTTACTTCTACTGCACCTACTCCAACTGCTACTATAACACCTTCGCCAAGACCAACAATAACTCCTAAGCCAAAACCATCAAAAGCTCCTATTAATAAAAATAAAAGTCTAAAAAAGCATACTAAAAGTAAACACATACCGTTAAAGAATTGGTGGCAGAAAACATTAGGGTTATAAAATAACTAAATACTCCGGTTTTCGAAGTTGAAACTCACTTAGCTTGAAAAATTTCAATCATTCCTATAACGAAAAGAAAAATACTTATTATGATTCCTCTAATTAGCATTGATCTGGGTATATAAGAAGATATTAGATAATATAGCTTCATTAACTTATTGTTATACTTTACCTTCAATTCTTAGTATAATCTATCCAAGAATATGGTTTATGACTGTTTCAATTTCTTTAATGAACTAGATATCTTAAAAATCCGATTGAATGAGTTGGAAGATGTTGTAGATAAATTTGTGCTGGTCGAAGGAACTGTGACTTTCAGTGGTAAAAAGAAGGATTTATATTATTCCAAAAATAAAAGTTTATTCCAAAAGTTTAATCATAAGATTATTCATATAATAGTTAGAGATAATCCTGCCACTCAAAACCCTTGGGAAATAGAACAATTTCAATTTAATGCAATTAAAAGAGGATTGAAAGGCTTAAAAGATACCGATACAGTTCTTCTATCAAATGTTGATGAAATTCCTAGAGCAAATAAAATTAATGAATATAAGGGAACCCAGAATAAAAATACAGCATTTAATCAAGTTTTAAGTTATTATTACCTTAATTTAGTTGCAAATAGGAAGTGGAAAGGTACGAGAATGTTTAGTTATAAGAATCTCAAGACTATAGATGATATCTATTCATTAAGGCACTCGAAAGAAGATTTAATTATTAATGACGGAGGATGGCATTTTTCTTATTTAGGGGGAGTAGAACAAATACAAAAAAAAATTAATGCTTATTCTCATCAAGAATACAATAATCCAGAATACACTTCGTTAAAGCATATAACTGAATCAATCTAAGATAAAAAAGATTTATTTGGAAGAAACTTAAAATTTAAGATAAACTCCTATAAGCACTTACCAACCTACGTACAGGTTCATAAAGATCAATACGAATCGTTATTGGTACCATATAAGGGAAATAAATTTTTGTCATTAATAAAAAAAATCTATGGATAATTTTAGATACAATGAATTTAATGTAAGGCCATTTGAATCACATTCACTAGTTCTATCAATGATACAAAATAATTCGAAAGTTCTTGAGATAGGTTCAGCAACAGGATATTTCAGCGAAAAGTTAACAAGGAAAAATTGTGAGGTATGGGGAGTAGAATTAGACAAAGAAGCTGCAAAAAAAAGCACTAAAAAACTTTATAAAGTATTTGCTGGAGATGTAAGCGAGATAGATAAGTTTGAAATTAAGAGAGGTTATTTTGACTATATTTTGTTACAAGATATTTTAGAGCACTTAACAAATTCTGAAGTTGTACTATTAAAAATTAAAAAATACTTGAAGCATGGAGGGAAAGTTATAATTTCTACACCAAATATAGTTCATATATCTATTCGTACAAAAGTTTTATCTGGAGTATTTGAATATGAAGATATTGGCATTATGGATAGAACACATGTACATTTTTTTACAAGAAAAACTTTGGTAGAATGTCTTAAAAATGCAGGCTATCGAATTCTAGATATGAAATACTCAACTGATTTTGGACAAATACCGTTTGTTGGAAGAGTTCTAAAAAAAATTCCTAAGCATATTCAATATTTACTAACAAATTTTATTCCAACTTTATTAGCTATACAATTTGTAGTAGTTATGCAAAACGATGAAAAATAGGATTTTGACCATTATTGTTACGTATAAGAATAAAACAGAACAATTGGAAAAATTGGCACAGTCTTTGAAGGAAAATAATATTGAGAATACTGTCTATGTTGATAATGAGAGTAATAATATTGGCTATGCAGGAGCAATAAATATTGCACTTCAGGAAAATTTAGATAAATATGATTTTTTCTTTATTCTCAATCCAGACATTGTCCTCAAAAAAAATTGTCTAGAGAATCTTTTGAGTGTTCTCAAGACTGATGAAAATTTAGGGATTGTGGGACCAAAAATATTAGATGAAAAAGGACATATTTGGTCTATGGGAGGAGAGCTCAATCCTATCCGTTATTCAGGAGGGCTTATTCATTACGGTAAGCCAAATAGAGCATTTAAAGAAAAGTTAGTTATCACTGACTTTATTTCAGGTACTGCAATGCTGATTAAAAAAGATGTTTTTGAAAAGGTCGGATTATTTACAGATGATTACTTTTTGTATTATGAAGATGTGGACTTTTGTCTAAGGGCTAAAAAAGCAGGATATTGTCTTGCAGTGGTACCATCTGCAGAAATAATTCATGCTGCATCATCCTCAACTGGCAAAGGCTCCCCACTTATGGAGTATTACATGGCGCGCAATCATTTACTTTTTATGGAACGCTTTGCACCGGTAAGACTTAAATTACGAGAAATGATAAGACTTCCCAAGACATGGTATCAGGCAAAAGGTAATACATTTGAGATGTTAGGAATACGGGATTATTTTTTAAGGAGGTTTGGAAGACGTGATTATTGGAGTTGATGCTGGATGTTTAGGACTTACTGACAAAAGATTGCAAGTTGGTGTCTATCAGGTAGCTGTAAATTTGTTACAACAACTTAGAGATCTAGACAAGAAAAATAACTACTATTTATATAGCTTTGCACCAATTGAAAAGGAGCTGCTATCTTCTTTTGGTCCCCGCATGAAGAATGTTATTGTAAAACCAACTAGTGGATGGATGAAAATTTGGTTACCCCTTCGCTTGGCAAAAGATAAGCCAGATGTTTTTCTTGCGCTAAGTCAAGTTGCTCCAATGCTGTTTTCATTCAGTTCACCTAAAGTAGTAGGGCTTATTCATGATGTAGCATTCAAAAAGTATCCTGCTCTTTATCCAACATCTTCTAAACATGATAGTGAAACAAATTATTTAATAAAACGTGCTGATAAATTAGTTACTGTTTCGGAAAAGACAAAAGAAGATTTGGTAACACTTTATTCAGCAAACAAAGAGAAAATTGATGTTGCATATGAAGGAGTGCGAAATTTACCCAAAGTTAAGAAAAAATTAGATGTCAGACCATTTTTCCTTTTTGCTGGAGCTTTAAAAAAACAAAAAAATATTCCAACTTTCCTTCGGGCTTTCTCTCTTTTTGTTCAAAACACAAAAGATGACGTTGATCTTCGTATCGTAGGAGGAGATAAGTGGTTGGATGATGAAATAGCTACAATATTGCAACAACTTGATCCAAAAACACTAGAACATATTATTTTTGAAAGGTTTGTAGACGATAAGCGGCTGGCTGAGTTATATTCTTCAGCAATTGCTTTTGTTAGTCCAAGTCTGTATGAAGGATTTGGATTACCTTTTATTGAAGCTATGTCTTTTGGATGCCCAGTGATTGGATCTACAGCAGGAGCTTTGCCAGAGGTAATAGGAGAGGCAGGTTTGCTCGTATCTCCTTTGGATTATGAAAAGTTATATGACTCCATGGGTGCTGTTTATACGGATAAGACATTAAGAGGCAATTTGGCTAAGAAAGCACGCCTGCAGGCAAGAAAATTCACTTGGGATAGGTTTGCTAAGACAATTTTTAGTATAATAAGCGAGTATGAGCGCTAATCTCTCAAAAGTTGCAATAGTGCGAGGCAAACACCTCAATCAATATGAAATGCAAATCTTCGAACCGCTTGTGGATAAGTACGCAATTACAGCTTTTAGCTCGCTTACTCCATTTCAAGATAATTTTGCTTTTCCTGCAGTAAAATTGCCAAGTCCAATGGATATTCCAGAATTTCCTTATAAAATGTCGCTACTCAATAGAGCATTTACGGATGCACAGTATTTAGTTGGACTTGAAAATAAATTAAAAGGCTATGATATTGTTCACACAGCAGAGACGTACTATCGCTATACGCAGCAAGCACTTAATGCAAAAGATAAAGGATATGTTAAGAAAGTTGTAGCAACAATACTCGAAAATATTCCTTTTAATAATGAAGGAATATTAGGGAGAAAAGACTTTAAAAAAAGAGCAAGAGAAGAATTAGATCATATGATAGCGCTCACAAATAGAACAAAAGAAGCGCTTCTGCTTGAAGGAGCCGACGAAAAAAAGATAACTGTTATTAGTCATGGAATTAATACAGAAAAATTTATACCAAAGAAAAATAAAAATTCATCCAAAAATATTAATATACTTTTTGCGGGAAGACTTGAAATATATAAAGGAATATATGAAGTACTGTATGCATTTAAAAGACTTATTTCAGACCAAACACTTCATGATTATAATTTGTCACTAACAATTGTCGGAGATGGAAGTGAAAAAGAAAGACTCATGGAAAGAGAAAAAGAGTTAGAAATAGCACATCTTATTCAGCATATGCATGTCTCATACAGTGATATGCCACATATCTATCAGCAAGCAGACATCTATGTGGCTCCAAGTAAAGCAAGTAGATATTGGATAGAGCAATATAATACAAGCCTTCTTGAAGCACAGGCAGCGGGATTACCTATTGTTACTACATATAGTGGTGGCATTCCAGAAAATGTTGGTGATGCAGCCATTCTTGTTAACCCAGATGATGTGCTATCTCTAAGAGATGCTCTAAAGGTATTTATTACTTCTTCTCACAGAAGAAGTGAATATGGGAAAAAGGCGAGAGAAAGAGCACTTACTGTTCATGATGCAAAAATAATTGCCAATAAAATTGCAGCGGTGTACGAACAACTCTTATGAATCTTATAAAAAAATCATTACCTTTTCTATTTTTAAGTGGATTAATTATTATTCTTTTCTGGAAAGTCTTTTTTTTAGGACAAGTCTTTTATGAAGGTGATAATTTTCATCTTAATATTCCTAATAAGTACTTTCTAGTTGATCAAATTCTACATGGACAGATTCCTCTTTGGAACCCTTATCTTTTCTTAGGTATTCCTTATTTTGCAGATTTTAATATTGGAACTCTTAATCCTTTGAATTTTCTGTATTTTGTATTTGCAGTACCTAGAGCTCTCACACTTATTACCATTTTAGATTTCTTTCTTATTGGAATTTTTCAATATCTATTTTTACGAAGACTTTCCTTATCTAAATTTGCCTCACTTTTAGGTGGAGTTGTTTTTGCATTTAGCGGTATGCCATTTAATTTATATGGCAATATGACTTATCTTAATGTTGTTGTTTATATACCACTGTTATTCCTTTTTGCGTATCTGTTTGTAAAAAAGAAAAAGCTTTTGTGGCTGCTTCTTCTTATTTTATTTCAAACAGTTCAATTTTTATCAGGACATCCCCAAACAACCTATTACACTATGCTTTTTATTTCTGGATATTTATTTTTCTTTAGTGATTTTACAGTGCAAAATAGACTTCGCATAATTGCATCATATGTTTTCTTCCCGCTTCTTCTTGCAGGAATACAATTAATTCCTTTCATTGAATATGTTACTAATGCAAATAGACCAATTAGTAATATGGATTATGCAAGTTGGGGTAATCTTACACTGCCTGTCTATTTAATATTCCTTTTCCCGTTATTATTTGGTAATCATGTTGATGGAACATGGTGGGGACCACAATGGATATTGGTTGGTTTTGTCGGTGTTTCTACTCTCGTTCTTGCCCTATATGGGTTGATAAAAACAACATTTCCACTAAAGAAATTTGTCATTTTAGGAATAGTTTTCTCTCTTCTTTTGGCAATGGGTAAGTTAACACCACTATTCTATCTCTTTTACTATCTTATTCCAGGATGGAAATTCTTTAGAGCACCCAGTGGATTAGTTGTATTTTATTCTTTTTTTGTTTCTATATTGACTTCATACGGGTTTTCTTATATCCAAAACACAAAACTAAAATTTGGATGGAAAAGCTATTCTTTATTTGTATTTTCTTCAATAATTACTGTTGTCTCTTTAGTTATTTTGCTTACAACAAATAAATCAATGTTTTGGCAATATGCTGTTGAGTGGATGGTAAAAGTATCTCATATTCATCCTTTATCTCATTTGCTCATTTACGATAGTCAAAAGATACAGTCAATATTTCTTACTGGATTTTTCAATGTGTTTTTCTTTTTTAGTTTGTTATCTTTAACATTATTGTCGTTAATGTTTATAAAAAGAAAAGAAGTCTTACTTTTGGTTTTGTTGATTTTAACTTCAGCAAGTCTGCTTTTTCCTGATAGTAAAGTTATTACAACAACAAATATACAACTCTACAATTTGAATACTCCAATGCCACACGTATTATCAGACATACAGAATGGTACATATCGTGTTTTGTCATTACAAATTGATCTTCACCAAA
>PRDT01000067.1 GCA_003173995.1 Candidatus Levyibacteriota bacterium
CCAGCAACAGCAAGATACCCTTTGCCCCAAAGACTTTTTTCAAGTGAAATATTGGGAATAGTCATACACTTTTTGTACCAAAATACCGCAAATTAAACAAGGGAAATTATTACTTTTGCCCTCAAACTATCCCTTTTCAGGTAGATTGTCACGGCAATCCAAACGCCATTTCGTATCTTGAGAGCTATCTTATAAGTTTTGTGGTTCGGTCTATTGACAAAAAACTCTCTAAGAATTACAAAAAAGGTATATGATTATGGCACCTGTCCTTGGAGCAAATTAAGCTCTAAAGGTTTTCTAACAGCAATCACTGCGTAAAGTGCGGTGATTGCTTTTTTTGTGCCTATTTTTTTCGACAAACAAAAAAAATTCTTCCTGTTTTGGCGATAACTTTTGGTCTACTAGGATCTATCATCTTAACAAGAGTGAAATATTTTTTGAGTGCTTTTTCAATAGAGATAACCGGAACAGTAATCTCATAGACATCTTCTTCAAGACAGGTCACTTTGTCAGTTGAAACCTTATCAAATATCTCAAATCGTGCATCAAAAAGATGCTGACCTGTTTGGATAATCTTGACACACATAAGCATATCATCCTGTTTTTTTACATATGCTGGAAAGCTCGCGAGGGTTTCAAGCCGAAGCGGTGTGTTAATATCAAAAATAAATACACCATTGGTATCTAAATGCTTTGCAACAAGCCCAAACATTTTTTGCCACTGCCGAAATGACAGTAAATGATTGATAGAATCAAAAATACAGATAATAGCGTCAAATTGCTTTTTAAGATTGAAATTACTCATATCTCCATAATGAAATACTGCAGAAGGCACTTTCTTCTTTGCTACTTCAAGCATGCCTGTTGAGTTATCAAGTCCTTCCAAAATATACTCTTTTGGGAGTTCTTTGAGTATGTTACCAGTTCCACATGCAAGCTCTAAGACATGGAGAGATTTTTTCTTCACTGCATAACGTTTTATAAGCTTTTGAGTCAATGTAATGAGGTTACCATAGTCTCCCATGAGGCTGTCATAAAGAGAGGCAAAATGGTGACTGTAGACTGCCATTGAGAATAGTATGTAACGACAAGATATAAATTGCAATAATAAAAATATGTATTCTTAAGCAAATAGCGTATAATGCATCTGTTAAATCTATGGGAAGTGCAGTACAGCCAAAAGCATTTGTCCAACTTACACGATTACAAAAGGTGAGTTCTCTTCTGGTAAGGGCCCAAACGACAAAAGAGATTGCTCGAATTATTGTTGATGAAGGATTTAGGGCAATGGATGCGATTAGTGGAGATCTTATTCTTTTATCTGAAGATAAAACTCATTATGATCTTCTCGCATTTAGAGGTTATCCAGAAAATTTTCTGAATAATTTTCCTCATTTATCACTCAAGACACCGCTACTTACCAATGAGGTGATTGCTTCAAAAAAACCATTTTTTCTTGAGAGCGCAAAGGACCTAGATAATAAATATCAACATGCAAAAAAGTATTTGCTATTATCTCACTCGAATGCAGCTGCTATTTTTCCTCTAAAGATACAAAATAATGTTATTGGTATTTTGCAATTCACCTTTAAAGATGCACATGAGTTTTCGCTTGAAAATAAAAGGTTTATGTATGCTTTATCAGATCAATGTTCAAATGCATTAGATCGTGCACTTGCTTTGGAGCATGTACGCCAATCTAAAGAAGAGTTAGAAGTAATCTTAGAAAGTGTTGCTGATGCAGTAACAGTGAGAGATAGCGAGGGAACTATTATGTATGTTAATGACGCATCTTGTCGATTGCATCACTGCAGTCCATCAGAACTTATCGGCAAAACACATGACGAATATAAAAATTTCTATGGCCGTGTGGAAAATGAACATGGTCAACTGGTAGAAAACGATGAATTGCCCTCACACAAGATCTATAAAGGAGCAAAGTATGCAGAAGGAATTTTTAAAGAAACGCTCAAAAAAAGCGGTCATACACAATGGGTAAAAATTAAATCAGTAGGTATATATGGAAAAGATAAAAAATTACAGTTTGTTGTTAATGTATCTCAGGATATCACAACAGAAAAGCAAGCAGATTCGCTCAAAGATGAATTTATTAGCATTGCAAGCCACGAACTGAAGACACCTATTACGAGCCTGAAAGCATTTGCGCAGGTTCTCCAACATAAATTTACCAAAGAGAAAAATAATGAGGCAGCAGAACTACTGCAAAAAATGAATTATCAAATTGATAGACTGACTACTCTTGTGGTCGATCTTTTGGATATAACAAAGATTGAAGGAGGGAAATTAGCACTTCATGAAGAACCAATCAATATTGATACGCTTACCAGGGAATTTGTTGAAGAAATGCAGCGTATTACCACGAGTCATGAAATATTGTTACAAGGTCATACAAAAAGTATTATTTGCGCAGATAAAGAAAGACTTGGACAAGTCATGACCAATTTATTGACTAATGCAGTCAAATATTCACCAGAGAGCAAGAAAGTTATTGTGAGATTGAAAAAGGATGCTCAAAATATCGTTATTTCAGTACAAGACTTTGGTATTGGTATTCCAAAAGACAAGCAAAATCATATTTTTAAACGATTTTACCGTGAGACAGGATTTAAGGAGAATACATTCCCAGGGCTTGGGTTAGGTCTCTACATAACATCAGAAATTATCAAAAGGCAAAAGGGGAAAATTTGGGTTGAAAGCAAAAAAGGAAAAGGATCTACATTTTCTTTTTCTCTACCTATCTGCGATGACCACTAGTGTCTTCTGTTAGTACTATACTTTCTCGCACCTTTTGCTGCTTCACGAAGCCTCTATTCCTTTGTTCTAATTTGTATAGAAAGCCTGCTACTTGAATAAATTTGATATACTCGACGTGGCATGAAGGCACTTTCTCTTCCTAACTTTGAAGAACTTCTGGAAAGCATCCAAGATGGATTTGTAGTTGTAGATAAAACCCTGAGATATGTTTATTTGAATAAAAAAGCAGAAGAAATCATTGGCATACCTATTGAAAAACTCCTCGGCAAACGATTTACTGATAAATTCCCAGATCACAATCTCAATCTTGTTGATCTTTTAAAAATAGTTGAACAGACATGGATTGAAAGAAAAAATGCAACTTTAGAAATTTATTTCAAGCCTCAAAAACGCTGGTATTACCTTATTATTTATCCTTTTAAAGATATGTATTCTGTTATATTTCGAGATATCACAGCTGAAAAGCAAATAAGAGATGACTTACAGAGCTCTAAAAAGCAATTGGATCTCCTTTTCAGAAATATTTCAGATGGTGTTGTCATACAAGATCCAACCGGAAAATTTGTGTATGTCAACAATGCAGCAGTAGAAATGAGTAAATTCCCTAATGAGAAGTCTATGCTTTCACTAACAGATGTTGGGTTACCAGGTCATTATTTCCTTTTAGACGAAGAAGGTATTGCTCTCTCTTGGGAAGATGCTCCAGGAAGGCAAGTGCTTTTTGGAGGAAAAGAATCGGCTGAAAAAGTACTCTGTGTCGTTGATAAAGAAACACGAGAAGAGATATGGCTTGATGTCAAATCTGCAAAAATTTTTGTCTCTCCTGATAAGGTACCCCATGTTATGAGTATTTTTCACAATGTAACAGTACTGAAAAAACTCGAAAGACAGAAAGATAATTTTCTTTCCCTCGTAAGTCACGAACTCAAAACGCCACTGACCAGTATGAAAGCCTATCTTGATATCTTGCAAAAACAATCAAAGCATATACATGATGCCAAGACAGCGACCATTATTTCACGAGTAAAAAGTGATACAGACAAACTCATAGAACTTGTCCACTCGCTCCTTGATATTTCTCGTATCCAAGAAGGAAAATTACAGATAGTCAAACACAAATTTTCTCTTGCTTCACTTTTAAAGGAAGTTACCGAAGATATACAACCAATTACTCATCATCCTATTCAGGTTAATTATTCCAAGACTTCTTCTGTAAATGCTGATAGAGATAAAGTAGCACAAGTACTAGTAAATCTTCTGACAAATGCCATCAAATATTCACCTGAGGAAAAGCCTATCATTCTTCAGGCAAAAGCCAATGAGCATGAAGTAGTTATTTCTGTAAAAGACTTTGGCACAGGAATTTCACAAAAAGAACAAAAAAAAATATTTAATAGATTCTACCAATCAGCTAGATATGCTACATTTCCAGGCCTCGGTCTTGGCCTCTATATTAGTTCTGAGATAGTTCGAATGCATAATGGAAAAATATGGGTTAAAAGTACAGAAGGGAAGGGATCAACCTTTTATTTCTCACTGCCATATCACAAAAGTAAATAGAAACTATGCAATTCGTTGAAGTTGTAAATCTGTCGCAGGAGCTAATGGATCCCAGTCTCCCACATAAAGGCCAATGTATGCTTCTTCACAATCACCAATAACACCACGTAACAACTGCTGCTCAAGTGTTGAGACGATATCTTCGGGCAACTCATCAATAAGACTTTGTACTAATTGATTCATAAGATGTTGTTGCTCATCACGATCCTTTGTTGCTAAGTACTCATTATATAAAGCGATTGATTGAGCCTCATACTTTGCCTGAATAATTTCCAGCATCTGTTGAGGAATTATTGAAGCAAGGTAACTAATAGCCTTGTCTCGCATATTGATATCTCGAAATGTACGTGTCCATTCAGTGTGCTCCTCTCTGGGGAGTACTATCGCCTCAGCACTCGGGACAATTGCATATATTTTAGACTTGGAAGCAACAAGATGGACTTTTGAGTCTCCTTGTGGGAGATCTCCAATACGAAGCTCTGTACTTGAGCTCAAATCAGCAGTAGATGGAGGAGAAATTCTTCTCCATAATTCACGACAAACATATCCTAACATAACCTCTGCATCAGATTCTCTCTCAGGATACGTCATGTCAGGTAAGGGTTGATACTGATTAAGAATATAATGAGGTATATACGGATGAGTATGGATAGTACCAACAACTTTATATCCTTGTTCTGCTCTATCTTGAGCTAATCTACTTACATAGATTGTTTCTGTGTGGGCTGATCTCTCTCCAACTAACACATCATTTAGAGGAACATAGACACTACCGCTAAATCTACTCTCAGCAATAATTCCACCTGTCTCAAGCGTATGATATCTTTCTTTTGTCGCTGCAAGTTGGTCTTCAGGATAACCTCTCTCTTTCAACACCTCAATAGTATGTTCAGTAAGCGCAGCCATGTGCCTTACTTCTTCCACAACATCATGAGGGACAACAACTCCACCAGGTAATTTCTCATAGGCAAGGCGCAATTCATAGTCATCATGGAGTCTGCTGATATCCACAATTTTTGTTCGCTGAGCCTCTGTCATGCTTTCAGCCCGAGGGACAAATCTATCCCGTTGTGTCTGATACCTTCCAATAATATCTGTTGTTGGTCCTTCTTCACCTTCACTTACAAATTCTGGCTTATCAATATAGACAATTTCTGTTACTCTTCCCCGGCTAAAAAGAGGCATATCATCTCTCAGACTCACTCCATACCTATCAATTGCTTGTACTCTTATGCCAGAGACTTGTCCTATCTCCAAATCATGACCAGAAGTAAGAACAAATCTATCCTTGCGAGGAGAGAAAATAGTATCATCTACCCAAGCGCTAAGATCTGTATCATAGACTAAGTGATAAATAATGTCTTCTTGTCCATCTACTCCTTCAGTGGCAACATATACCTCTGTTCGCGGCTCAAGCAGTGTGCGCAGGTCAAGTCGTGCACCTTCTTGAGAAGAACCATATCCCCATGAAGGTTCAAAATGTTTTTGACCCAAATCATCAACTGTATAGAATCTATTGGCTACTTGGACCCTGTCAAATTTGGGAGGTAAATGAACTTCATGAGAAATACCTGACTCCGGTAAAGCAAGCGTATCAGTCATACTTCATATCGTAAAAGCTCTTTTCTAAAATAACAAGTGGGATTGGGGGATTGCCTACTGCCCAACTAGCCTATATATAACTTGACATTTACAATAATAGACCTATAATACTGGTCATGGCAGAGAGACAATTATCGGCAAAGTTAAATCATGATCGGTCTGGTTATGAGTATCTTTATGCTCACGGACCAATGACGTTGGGAGAATTAAGGCAAGCACTCCCAGAAGCATGGGCAAGGCTTTGTCATGCCAGTGATAGCGTCTATAATATCGACCAAGCGGTACGAGAAGAATTAAATCCAGCTATTTTTGTAAGGTCGATTTTCAGACATGGAGGAGCTGTCACTCAACAAGGAGTATTTGGCACAAGACCCCTCACAGAAATCATTGCTGATATGCCAAAAGCTTGGCAAGAAGAATTGCAAGTCTATGGAGCTCTAAGCCGTCGTCTCTCAGAATATGCGGAAAATGGCGTACGACTTGGACTTGCTTCAGCCGATCCTGCAGAAAGCGCTACAATTATTGATCCTAGCTTTATTAACAATATTGGTTATCGTATTACTAGTGGGAAAGGTGTTGCATTTGGCTATAAAGAAGATAAAGCAAGACAAATTATTGAGTATGAACGAGCAAGAAATACATCGCTCAGAAGATATTCATCTGATTTTGCCCATATTCCTTTTGCAATTGAAGCAGTTACACGAAATATAATAACAGAAAAAAGAAAACAGACTTCTCGACTTCACCCTTATATTCCTGTTGCAGATCGTGCCATAGCAAGAGCTTCGCTTATAAGTATGGTAGGGCGAATGTAGTCTATACTGTAAAAATTCCTTCCTTATTTTTTATACGTTGGGCTCAAGAAGTGTCCAATTATGTGAGACTGTAGGGTCACTACACATATTACGATTAAAGCAGCAAGGTCTTCTCATTCCTTTATTGAGTTTGTCTAAAGCAACCTGAATATGTTTTTGACGAGTCTCTACTGTCTTAACCGCACGTACCCAACGTATCCAGTCCCACCTAGCCATTGGAGTGATATCTTTCCATAATGCCTCCGCTTTAGGTGAAGAAGAGAGCGCTTTCTTCAAATCTTCAGGAACTTCTGGCTCTATCCACTCTTTAGTTGGCTCAAGTGATACTTCTACAGTATCTCCTGAGCTAGCATGAGCCTCAGTAAGTAATTTTTTATCTGGGCCAAACCAATGGCTTGGCTGTATTCCTTTTCCATATCTTCCATCTGGCTCAAGAAGCGTCTTAAATGGTATACCATTGAGTGTCCCACTAACCATGAGCATACCTCGAGAGGGAAGTTGGACACTTGCTTCTTCAGGTAATCGCAGAATAATACGTGAGTTAATGGTATAGAGTTTGGTTTGAAAATAGATTGCTGACATATTACCTATTATTTTATCAAATATTTACTCTCAGGTCGAAAAAAACAAAAGCTATTTAATTTGCTCAAATCCCACTTTAAATTGGAGTTTTATCAACAACATCACTCGCGGGAATCTTTAAATGGATATGATTATTTGTGAGATACTCCCAAAATGTTCTTCCTAAAGGTGTAAGAAGCCATTTCTTAGACTCACTGTTGTACTCGATTAACCCGCTATTTGCTAAAAATCCCATAAACTGATCGTAAGGTAAATTATATTGCTGCTGTGCCCAAATTGTGCGGGTAAATAACGAATGGGCTAAAGCATCTGAGATTTCATTATTCGAATTATTCATTATATTTAGGACTACCATCTGGCTTGGAAATATCAGTCTATATGTCTTTTCAAAATGATAGCCTAAAAAAAACGTATCTTTGTCTCGATTTGTATATTCCTGCAATTCTTGAAGTTTTTGCTCTGCTTTTTTTGTTGTTTCAAGCTCTGTATTTAATGTCTCAATTTCTTTCTTTTCTTTGGTACCTACTTTTTCTTGCTGTTTTTGTATTGTTTCAATTGAAACTCCAGGGCCTGTAACTTTAAATCCACCATTTTTTATTAATGTTCTAATTTCTTTTTGGAACCACCATAAAATTATCAATAAAACACCAAAGGGAATTATTGTCTTAAGTAGATCTATACCAATTTTAGATACTTCAATCCAGTTCTCCACATTCATGAAACGATTATAACACTTTAACCAAAAATCAGATCTGAAGAAACGAAGAAAATTGAAGTGTATGGGTATTTTCTTTAAAAAACTGAATTTATTTGGGGTGGCCAACGGGACTCGAACCCGCAACACCCAGCTCCACAAACTGGTGCTCTACCATTGAGCTATGGCCACCGTAGCTAGAAGTATACCATAGAATAAGCCTCTATCTCAATGTAAGATAACTCTACAAAAACTTTATCAAAGTACTACGTTTAGCTTACATTTGTAAGCACACTATACAAATATTTCGTATTGACATGTATCTTGGGAGATGTTACTATCGGGCTGGATACCCGCGATTTTATTTGTTGGTGTGAGAAAGATATTTTTGCAAAGACTATTTTCATGGCTTTCAATAGCATCTCTTTTGTTGCAAACCATCACACCATTTACCACACTTATTCCTCAAGCATACGCTCAAGAAGCAACGCCAACAGTAACAGAAGCTCCCTCTGACACACCAACAGTAACACCAACAGATAATGTTACCCCAACAGATGCTCCTACCGATACTGTTACTCCTACAGTGACTCCTGATGACAGTAGTCCAACTGTTAGCCCAACAGATACAGTTACACCAACAGACGCATCTACTCCTACACCAAGTGATGACACAACACCAACAATAGATACTACTAATAGTAGTAATCCATCAGCAAGTACCAACAACAATAATGGCTCCCAAGGTCCTCCAGCTACAAATGCACCAACAGTAACTCCTTCAGTAACACCTACACCAACTTCAGATAATAACGGTCAACTCGATGCAATTATTCTGCCTGATACATCAGCTCCATCACTTGATCTTTCATCTACGCAGATAAATAGTGCAACTCTCACAACAGATAAAGCTGACTACGCACCAACAGACACAGCTGTTATTACTGGTAACAATTTCGATGCTAACACTACATATTCCCTTACCATTAGTAGTACAGATTATCCAGCAACCAGTACTACAGTAAGCGTGACCACAAATGACAAGGGGAATTTTGCTTATGGTTATCAATTAGATGGTCACTATAGACCAAACTACACAGTAGTCGTTACCGATGGAGCAGGAAAAACTGTTGCAACAACAACATTTACAGATAGTAACACTCCATCAAATGCAGGCTCAACCTTTGGAAATGATACAACTGTTGGATCTTTAGATTGGGTAAATCCTTCTAACGCACAAACTTCCGACAATGTTTGGACAACAGCAGCTCTTTCTACAAATGGCAGTATTAGCCATTACTTGAAAGTTACTGGATTTGGATTTGCAGTCCCGGCAGGTTCAACAATAAATGGTATTCAGGTAAATGTAGAAAAACATGCAGATGGAAATAAAGTAAGTGATAGCAGTGTTAAGTTAGTAAAAGGTGGAGCAATCGTGGGATCAGACAAGGCAAGTGGTAGTGACTGGGCTACGGGGACTGATGCAACAGTAACCTACGGTACAACATCTGATTTATGGGGTACAACATGGACAGTTAGTGATGTTAACGCCTCAAATTTTGGAGTTGTTATAGCAGCTGTCAATGGAAATAGCGGAGGAACCAAAGCACGAGTTGCCAGTATTGATCAAGTCACTATAACAGTTACGTATACTGCTCCAGCAGTGACACCAACAGTCACACCAACAAATACACCTGTACCAACAGCAACTCCTACACCTGGAGGAGGAAGTTTTGGATCTGTAACAGATAGTGATGTTGCTTGTATGGCAGACCAGCCAGGACAAGGAGGACTCGTTTGTACAGCAAATGATACTTCACTTTCTAATGCAACCATCTTAAGTATTAACGATGATGGTTGTAAATTCCCAGGAGACACGGTTAACTTTACCGCATCTTGGCAAATTGGTACTAATGCAACCCAGCGTTATAACATGGGACTTTGGTTTGCTACTGCAGGCCAATCAAGTGCAATGCATGGTTCTTGCTCAGTCTCAACATTACCAAGTTCACCTGCTCCATTCTTTTCTTCAAAAAATGGTGACACTTGCGGTGATATGAATAGTTCTTCTACCGGAACAGTAACACTTACAATGACTGCTGTTTGTAATCCTGATGTCAATGGACTTTTGAAATTACCCTATTGTACTTCATGGCAACAAAACGACAATAATACCTGTACTGATCCACAGCAAACAGTTCCAGGAACAGGATCAAAGTGTAGTTGCCAAGATGGAAGTACCATTCCAGTCACAATTCCACCTGCGATAGAAGTTATCAAAAATCTTGTCCCATCCAATGATCCAGGGCTCTTTAATTTACAGGTAAATGGAGCTACTAAAAAAGCAGACGCAACAAATGGAGATACAACAGGAAAAGTAGGAGTAACCATAGGCTCAAATACTTTTGGAGAAACCCAAGGAAGCAATGGAACCAACCTCAATAACTACAATGCAACCGCCTCATGTGTACTGAGAGGAACCCAAACTGCTGTTACAGCAAATCAAAGTGGAAATACCTGGACAATCTCAAATCTAACCAATGGACAAGATGTTGTATGTACAATAACTAATACAGCCAGTACAGGTAGTTTGAAAGTTGTCAAAAATACTGTTGGAGGAGACGGAACATTTAACTTTAACATAACAGGACCAACTGCTTCTACACCACAAATTACAACATCAAATGGGACAGGCTCTGTTACGCAAACAGTTAATACTGGCACATATACAGTTACAGAAACTGCTGTTCCTGGTTGGTCAACTACATATAGTAATTGTACCAATGTAAGTGTTACAGCAAACAATACGACTACCTGTACCATAACCAATACTAAGCTACCAACTCTTAAAGTAGTTAAATCTGTTACGAATAACAATGGCGGAACTGCAAGTGCTTCAGCATTTGTGGTTCATGTAAAATCAGGCGCATCAGATGTAACAGGAAGCCCTGCAGCAGGTTCTGCAAGTGGTACTACCTACACACTCAATCCAGGAACATATACCGTTAGCGAAAATGATCCTACTGCACTTGGATACGCACAATCAAGCATTGCCTGTGATAGCGGAAAAACAAATCCAGTTGTATTGAATGCAGGGGAGAATGTTACATGTACTATTACCAATGACGATATTGTTCCATCTCTGACATTAGTAAAACAAGTTAGTGGAGGTTCTGATGCTGCAACAGCATGGACACTCACAGCAACAGGTACCGGTGGCAGCCCAACCAATCTTTCAGGAACAACACCGGTAAGCAGTGGGAGCAATTTTAAAGCAGATACTTATACCCTAGGTGAATCTGGTCCAATAGGGTATACAGCAAGTGCTTGGAATTGTACAAATAATATTACAGTAACGAATAGTCAAATTAGTCTTGGGCTTGGCCAAACAACCACCTGTACGATTACGAATACTCGAGATCAAGGAACCATTGAATTGAAGAAAGTATGGTCTGGAATAGCAGGCCAAACAAGGCTTAATATTGGTAGTACTGCCAGCGGAACTGATGTTGCAAGTCAATTAACAGGATCAAATGGAGCAGCACCTCTGACAACTGGTACTAAGACAGTTAATACCGGCACGTATTACGTCTCAGAATCAGGCGGTCTTTCTGACTATGCTTCAGTGCTCTCTTGCACAGATAATAATAATCCAGCAACGCCAGGGGCAAACAATTCACTTACAGTTGCAAAAGGTCATACAGTTATTTGTACTTTTACCAACACAAGAAATACAGGATCATTAAATATCCATAAGCAAGACCAAAATGGTAATCCAATACAAGATGTACAATTTAACATTTCCGGAACAAGCACAGCAAGTGCATCAACTGATGCTAATGGAAATGTATCATTCAGCAATATCCCAACAGGTGGATATACAGTAACCGAAACAGTTCCAGCGAATTATCATTGGACATCTACATCAGGAGATTGTACTAATGCAAATCCGGCAAATGTTACAGTAAGTACAAATGTAACTGCTTCTTGTACATTTGTTAACACAAGAGATACCGGTAACATGAAAATTCATAAAGTGGTTGATACTGATGGCAATGGTACATTTGAAACAACAGACGCAGGAGCAAATATCCTTGGCTTTAGTTGGAGCCTTGATGGATCTGGTACCAATGCAATGGGG
>PRDT01000019.1 GCA_003173995.1 Candidatus Levyibacteriota bacterium
CAATCGTCAAAACATGAGAATCTGATGGATTAAATCCTGCAGAATCTTTTAATTTTTTATTTGTTTTGTATCTTCCAACTGGACCAAGATCATATCTTCTATTATTAAAGAAAAGCCCGTGAAGACTTTCGCGGACTTTATCAAGAACAACTGGTTCACCAGGATGCATCTTCTTAAAGATTTCAATCATTGCTTCGGTTTCAGATGTTGTATCGTCTTTTTTGAGGGTATTTTCGATATATTGCTCATTTCCTGTATCAACTTGAGCAAATTTTGCTTTAATATCTTCATTTGATGAGATACCCAAAGCGCGAAGGAATGTGGTAACAGGGAATTTTCGTCGTCGATCAATTTTTACCGTAATTGTACCGTGTCGAGTTGTTGAATATTCAAGCCATGAACCATGAACTGGTCGAATTTCTGCATTGTAAAGTGGTCGCCCGGTTACATTATCAACCGTTGCAGTAAAGAAAACGCCCGGTGAACGGACGAGTTGATTAACGACAGCTCTTTCAATACCATTGACGACAAATGTTCCATGCTCTGTCATTTGAGGAATATCTCCTAAGAAGATCTCTTGAGTAATGACCTTACCGGTCTTTTTATTTAAGAGTGCTGCTTCTACATATAAGGGGGCATCATAAGTGATACCTTTATTCATTGCTTCTTCTGGTGTGTTACTTGGGTCGCCGATTCGGTAGTCTTTGAGTGTGAGGGTCCAGTTTTTTTCTGTGAAGTCGTCTATTGGGGAGATTTCTTGGAGGATTTCACCAATCTGCTTATGAAGGAAATCTGTGTATGACTTTTTTTGAATAGCAAGAAGGTTAAGTTCTGGAAGAGAGGAGTAAGATTTACCCCAGTTTTGTCTAATGATGTTTTTGGTATCTTGCTTCTGCATTGGTGTAATAAGGTCAGGCCCTTATCAAAAAAAAAGAAACGGGTACGCTAACCCTCTTTTTTCTTGGTGCTTAAGGTAGTTACATTTATACCATAGCATATTTTTTCTGTCAAGCACCAATTGAGGGTAATTGTAAGGCAATGGTAAAGACACTTTCTGTATCCTGTAACATTTTGTGAGATAATTTCTCCGGGTATTTTTTCGTTGTCTTGCAATTTTTCAGGCTTGCTGGAATACTACGTACATGACAAAAAAGTACGTCGTTATTGCCTCTTCTCTTCTTTTTCTTATAGTAGGATTCTTTACGTATCTTTTGTTAAGAAACTATAGTAACCAATCAACGATTCCGTCTTCTTCAGAAGCTCTCCTCTTACATGGTTATTGGCTCTCTCAAAAAGGCGATGGGCCTCTCAAACTTAGTTTGAGAAGTCAACTAGAGATACAAGCTGCTGCAGTTATTTATAAACAATACCCTAATCTTTATCTTGTCATCAATGCAGGTCCCATATGGGGTTCTCACTATCTTAGCCTTGGAACTGTCATGAAAAAGGAGATTATCCAACTTGGGGTCCCTGAAGAAAAGATCATCTTTCAAGATAACGCAATGGATACCTATGATGAAATTGTTTCTTTTCTTTCACTTGCAAAAAAGTATAACTGGACACAGCTTGTTGATCTTGCTGCAAGTCAACACGACACGAGTATTCCAACCCTGTATACCAATCTGAATGCTCAGGCAACATACGTTACTGCTGAGAGTATTCTTCGGACATATGGAACCCAAAGTCAAAAAAATACTGTTAACCAACTAACATTTTCCCAATATGAAGTTGGGCTGAGTCTGTATGAAGATTTTGTTCGAATAGCCCTTATTGTAGATCCGAATTATCAATTACTCGGAGCCCATGCAAGAAGCACACGCAATAGAAAAACACCCTATGGAGGTATACCATTTATCCCTGTTGATAAATATGATCTCAAGTAACACAATCTAGCTCATATTCATGCTATAATTATTAGCATGACTGCACGACAAATTATTGATATCTACATCAGCTTCTTTGAAAAGCGTGGACACAAGCAAATTGCAGGTGCACCACTTGTCCCAGAGAATGATCCGACTACTCTTTTTACATCCTCTGGTATGCAACCTCTTGTTCCGTATCTCTTGGGAGAAGAACATCCATCAGGTACACGACTTGTTGATGTGCAGAATTCTTTCCGTGCTGTTGATATTGAAGAAGTTGGAGATGATCGTCATACTACCTTTTTCCGAATGCTTGGAAATTGGTCATTAGGTGATTATTTTAAAACAGAGCAAATTCCTTGGGTGTGGGAACTCTATACAAAAGAGTTAGGACTCGATCCCAAACGACTATACGTTAGTATTTTCTCAGGCTATGAAGCAATTGAAAAAGATGAGACCTCTTATGCATTATGGGAAAAAATTCTTACTGAGGCAGGACTTAATCCGAAAGAAAGAATTTTTGAGTATGGTGTCGAGAAGAATTGGTGGAGTAGGTCAGGCACACCAGACAAAATGCCAGCTGGTGAGCCAGGTGGACCAGATAGTGAAATTTTCTATGATTTCGGAGAGGAATTGTATTTTCATGAAAATAGTCCTTGGAAAGATGAAAAATGCCATCCAAATTGCGATTGTGGAAGATATTGGGAAATTGGCAACTCTGTCTTCATGCAGTATATCAAGCAGCCTGACGGGTCTTTTGCAGAGCTTCCTAAAAGAAATGTTGACTTTGGTGGAGGGTTAGAAAGACTTATTGGTGCAACCGAACACCAGCCAGATATGTTCCTCACCTCTCTTTTCAAACCTACTATTGAAAAAATTCAAAAAGAGACAGACCAACCATATGAAGAGCACAAAAAACACATGCAAATTATTGCTGACCATCTTGGTGGAAGTATGTTAATGGTTGCATCAGGAGTCAGACCTTCTAATAAAGACCGCGGATATATCCTCAGAAGACTTATCAGAAGGAGTCTTGATCATCTGTGGGAACTCAAGAAAGACGTAAGCATTAGACCTATTCTTGAGACTATTGCAAAGCAATATCAAGATACTGATGCTGTCATGGTGGAGGACTTTGAGGAGATTGCGCTGACAATTGAGACGGAGAAGCAAAATTACGAACGAACCCTTGCCAACGCAAAAAAGCTAATTGAAAAAGATTTGGTCAAGGGAGGCATTAAGTTAGGAGACGAATTAAAAGGATTTGTAGAAATTTCTGCTGAAACTGCGTTTAAAGCCATGTCTTCTTTTGGCCTTTCTCCGACACAACTCAAGAGTCTTGGATATGTATTTGATAGTCAAGCATTTGCAGAGAAAATAAAAGAGCATCAAAGTCTCTCACGTACTGCATCAGCAGGTAAATTCAAAGGAGGCCTCGCCGACCAAGAAGAAAATACAGTCAAAGGCCATACTGCAACACATTTACTTCAACAGGCTCTTCGAGATGTATTGGGAGGACATTTACACCAAACAGGCTCAAATATTACAACAGAGCGTTTGAGATTTGACTTCAATCACCCTGAAAAATTAACTGACGAACAAATCCGAAAAGTCGAATCTATAGTAAGAGAAAAAATTGATGATGATTTACCAGTTCATTTTGAAATGCTACCAATTGCTATTGCAAAAGAGACAGGCGCAATTGGCCTTTTCGATGCAAAATATCAAGAAAAAGTAAAAGTATATTTTATAGGTGGCTCAGGAGAAGAAGGCGATCACAATGCCTATTCAAAGGAATTTTGTGGCGGACCACACGTGCCACATACAAGTGTTATACAATCATTTAAGATAACCAAACAAGAATCTATAGGAAAAGGTCAACAAAGGTTGTACGCTGTGGTATCCTAATAGTATATGAAACTGCCCTTTCTAAAAGGATTTAGCAAACAAGAAGTAAAAGAATACTTTCTCGCTCTCCTTCTTCGAGATGAGTCTCTTCGTGCTGTTGTATTTGAAGAGTCAGAAGGGAAAATGCAAGTTGTCGGCGTAAGCGAAGAAGAACTTCCTTCTCCCCTTGAAGAAATCACTACTGAAAAACTTCTAGAAATTACTGATAAAGCAATTGGTATTGCCGAATCCTCTCTCCCCAATAATATCCAAACTCACAAAACCATCTTTGGTCTTAAAGAAGATTGGATTGAAAATACAAATATCAAAAAAGAAAAGTTAGCAATCCTCAAGCAACTTTGTGACGAATTAGAGCTCCAGCCAATAGGATTTCTTGTCTTCTCAGAAGCAATTGCTCATTTGCTTCAAAAGCAAGAAGGAGCCCCAGTATCAGCAGTTCTTGCTGAAATAGGTAAGACAACACTGACTCTCACTCTTCTTCGTGCAGGACGTATTGTTGAAGTGCAACAAGGACCTGCAGAAGAACCACTTGCGAAGTCCGTTGATACTCTCCTGCAGCACTTTACTAATGTTGAAATTCTCCCCTCTCGAATTATTCTCTTAGATAGCAGAAAAAGAGCCACTCTTACCAAAACATTTATTAGCCATTTGTGGAGTAAATCATTACCATTCTTACATGTCCCACAAATAACCATGCTTGAAGATGACTTTGAAACGCAAGCAATCCTCTATGGAACAGCATCCCAAATGGGCTTCTCAATGACTCAGATGCCAAAGAGTAGACTGGCGCCACAAAAGCAAGATGAATTCTTTAAAGAGCAAGAAGAAGCTCAGAAAGAGGCTGAAGAAGAACAACCTGCTGAAGAGACAACAACCCCTCAGCAAGAGCCAGAAGTAGCATCTGAAGAAGTTGAAAACAAACAAAAGGGGAAAGATGAGACAGAAGCATTTGGATTTGTCACAGGAAAAGATGTATTAGAAGAAGCTCCACTTGAACCACATGCCATGCCACCTCATCATGGAGATAATTTTACTTCCCAAGAAGAAATAGAAGATGAAACCTTTGCAGAAATCCCAGAAAGAGTAAAAGAGGAAGAAGAAGGTATGAACACAACAGTTGGTGGATTTGGCGCAAATGGAACATTTTTATCTGAAGGTATAAAAAAAGCTGCTGGACAATTAAAGAGAATCAAACTTGAGTCAGTCGGTAAGACGATAAGTGGCCTTTTAGCTCTGGTTCGACCATCCGGAGGAAGAGGAGTTGCAAGAAAAGGATTTCCACTCCTCCTTCTTATTCCACTTATCCTCATTCTTATTCTTGGAGGAATTGGTTGGTACATTTTTGGACTCAAGGCAACAGTTACGTTGGTTATTGATCCGAAAGTCGTTGATGCAGACCAAATAGTAACCTTCTCACCGACTGATGAGACAGATTTATCAAAAAATCTTATTGGAGGGTCCTCAGTCTCCGTTGATGAGAGTGGATCTGTCACAACCGCTGCAACTGGATCTAAAGACGTAGGGGATAAAGCAAAAGGAACAGTCACTATTTATAATTTAACTGATAGTTCAAAAAGTTTTTCAGCAGGCACAACTATTACTTCAAGCAATAATTTGAAATTTACCTTAAATAAAGATGTTACCGTTGCATCTGGTTCTTCTGATCCTATTAATCCTGTTGCAGGAAAGCAGGATGTTGATGTTACAGCAGCAAATATTGGTACTGACTCCAATCTTCCATCAGGTACAAAGTTTAGTATTGGGGGCAATTCATCAATTGCTGCCAAAAATGATAATGCCTTCTCAGGCGGGACAAAAAAGACAGTTACTGTTATTTCCAAAAATGATATTGATAAATTAGTTGATGATCTCACTACCCAATTACAAGACAAAGCCAAGTCTGACCTTGCACAAAAATCAAATGGCAATAAGAGTATTCTCGGAGTATTTTTAAAAACTGACTTGACCAGTAAAAAATTCAGTGGAGAGTCAGGAGATCAGGCAAGTAATGTTTCACTTGATGGCACAATTACCTATACTGGCCTTGCCTACACAAAGTCAGATATGGATAATTTAGGATCATCTCTTCTTCGAGACAAACTTAATGGTGGCAACCTCTCAAATAAAGGCATCACAACGGAAATTAGCGATTCATCAATCAAAAATGGAGATTTGAAGGCAACAGTCAAAGTAAAAGCAGGACTTATTCCAACTATTGATACTTCTTCTTTGCAAAAACAA
>PRDT01000003.1 GCA_003173995.1 Candidatus Levyibacteriota bacterium
CTATCTGCTCTTCCTGTGTTTCTTCTTTATCTCGTCTCTTTTCATCACTCATATTACCAACCCTTTGCAATTTCTTCAATCAATCCCCCAAAGTATCTGACAGTTGGAATAACCGAAGTGTAATTTAGTCGTGTTGGACCAAGTACTCCGACTTCTCCTGTCATATGCATTGGTGTTTGATATTTGGTGAAGACAAATCCATATGGACCCTTCAATCGTGGTCCTAATTCTTCACCAAGTAAGATATGGATCTCATCTGTATCTTCTACTGTTCCAAATACTGTCTGGAAAACATCAAATTCGTCAAGTGCTGACAGCAAATTTTTTGTTATATCAATGTCAAAGAATTCTGGCATGTCCAAGATATTTGCATATCCAGCTGCAAAGATATCACCTTCTTGTGTTGTGGCAATTGCCAAAGCTCTTGTTTTTTCAGCAAGAGACTTAACAATTGCTCGAAGGCATTGCGCTTCGCGTTCGCGATAATCCCAAACTCTTTCTTTGAGTGCGACTTCTTCAGCAACAGACAACTCTTTCTCTTTCATTAGTTGCTTGACATAAAATTTCATTGCAACTGCTGTTGGAATACGACCTGCTGAAGTGTGTGGTTTCTTGAGATAGCCCAATTCTTCAAGTCTGACCATTTCATTTCGGATGGTTGCTGGACTTGCAGAAAGATTATGCTTTTTCTCAAGTGTTTCAGATCCAACTGGCTCAGCGGTATTGATATATTCCTCAATAAGGCTTTTCAAAATTTGTACTTGTCTTTGCGTTAAATCGTGCATAGTTGATCAGTAGAAATTTTCGAGATTAGCACTAATATAACACGACTGCTAGGTCATGTCAAGAGGATTTGTTATGGTATTTTTGATGAATTTTTTTTGATAGACTCATACTATGCGAAATAAAAAGCGTCCATTTCATTTTCTACTTCTCGCAATTCTTTTTGGTATTGGCATTGGCTATGTCATAGTACAATACCCACCTTCCTATACTATCTTATTAGGCCATTTTCCACTTCCTATTTTTCCTTTTATTACACTCGCATTTCTCTTTTGTTGCTTTTCACTATTTACCTACCTCTTCCACAGTCACTTGCAAGGATTACTCGTAACTATTTTTATAGGTATGTATCTTGGCATGCGTATGGCAGGAGTTACTCATATCTTTTTTCTTCTTCTGCTTCTGGCTCTTTTTGGAAGTCTTGAACTTTTTTTCCTGAAAAGGAAATAATCTCCTCTACTCTTGTCCAAGCTTCCTCTCTCTGATACAATTGAGGCTATGAAAACATACTACGCAACAACAACAACACCATATGTGAATGCAGAGCCACATATCGGACTCGCACTTGAGTTGATACAGGCTGATGTGCTCGTGAGATATCATCGAATTATTGGTGATGAGGTTGTTTTTAATTTCGGCACCGACGAACACGGCCAAAAAATTTATCAAAAAGCACTTGAACAAGGCAAAACACCACAAGAATTTACTGATGAATATTCTCAAAAATTTAGAGCTCTTAAGGAAGCACTCAATATCAGCTACACCAATTTTATCCGAACAACTGATGAACATCATATTAAAGCAGCTCAAGAGTTTTGGAAAAAATGTGCAGCAAATGGAGATATCTACAAGAAGCAATATAAGATTAAATATTGTGTTGGTTGCGAATTAGAAAAAACAGATTCAGAGCTCGTAGATGGCAAATGTCCACTACATCCAAATTTGGATTTACAAATATATGAAGAAGAAAATTACTTCTTTAAATTTTCTCGATATCAAAAAGAATTATTAGATCTCTACAAGAAAAATCCTGAATTTGTTATTCCAGAAAGTAAATTAAATGAAATTCGAACATTTGTTAAGGGAGGACTTCAAGACTTTAGTATTTCTAGGCTTAAGGCAAAGATGCCTTGGGGCATTGATGTACCAGGAGACGCAGATCATGTGATGTATGTGTGGTTTGATGCACTCATCAATTATATTTCGACCATTGGGTGGCCTGAAGATGAAGCGAATT
Source organism: Candidatus Levyibacteriota bacterium (assembly GCA_003173995.1). Classification (GTDB taxonomy): domain Bacteria; phylum Patescibacteriota; class Microgenomatia; order Levybacterales; family UBA12049; genus PRDT01. The sequence continues at coordinate 2,021 of PRDT01000003.1, forward strand.
TCAAGAAATTTTGGCCTGTTGTGCAATTTGCTGGAAAAGACCAAGTAAGACAACAAGCAGCAATGTGGCAAGCAATGCTTTTCTCAGCAGGACTTCCTAATTCAAAGCAAATATTTATTCATGGTTTTATGACCGTTGATGGACAGAAAATTAGTAAAAGTCTTGGCAACACCATTGACCCTATTGCAGTCACTAAAGAATATAGTATCGATGTCTTAAGATATTATTTACTCGCCAAAATTCACCCATGGGATGATAGTGATTTCTCATGGGAAAAATTTAGAGAATCCTACAATGCAGATCTTGCCAATGGCCTTGGCAATCTTATCTCCCGCGTGGCAAAGCTTTGTGAGACAAGTCATTACACTCAATTAGGGTCCAAGACTCGCACATCAGAGCATCTTATCGAAATAGAAGCATATTCTAAAGCCCTCAATGAATACCGTTTCTCAGATGCTATTGGATATGTGTGGACCAAAATTAAAGAGTTGGACAAATTTATTGATACCGAGAAGCCTTGGGAATTAGTAAAGCAAAATAATCCTCGAATTAAAGAAATTCTTGGTCATGCAGTTGATCAAATTCAAGAAATTGCAGCACTCCTTGAGCCATTCTTACCAGAAACAGCAGAAAAAATAGAACAACAATTTAAAGGCCCAGAAATTAAAGCTCAGACTCCTCTATTCCCACGACTAGCATAAGGTTATAATAGAAATATGATTGATGTTCATTGCCACTTGAATTTCCATTCATTTGAAAAAGACAGTGAAGAGGTTGCAGAAAGAGCCTTTTCAGAAGGAGTCTCTCTCATTATTAATGTTGGTACCAAAATCGACTCAAGCCAAAAAGCAGTTGATATAGCCCAAAAAGATGATAAGTTTTATGCAATTGTTGGTGTCCATCCTCATCATGCAGATAAGCACGATTTGGAGTCAAACTGGCTCGAAGAACTAGAAGTATTAACAAAACAACCAAAAGTGGTGGCAATTGGTGAAATCGGAATGGATTATTTCTCCTATCAATCCAATGGCATTGTCGATCCTTCTCTTCAAAAAGAGATATTTGAGGCACAAATTGAGCTGGCCTCAAAAGTAGGGCTTCCGATTCAGATACATAATCGCCTTGCAGGAAAAGACGTTATTGAGATACTTAAACACCATAAGAATTTACTGAGAGACAAACCAGGCATGTTTCATTGTTTTGCAGGAGATATGGAAGTGTTAAAAAATGCGTTAGATCTAGGATTTTATATTGGCTTTGATGGGAATAGCACCTATCCTGGACTTGCTCCGAAAGAGACAGTAAGCCTCTCAGACCTGGCAAAGGCAACTCCTCTTGATAGGATAGTAACCGAGACCGATAGTCCATTCTTAACACCAATACCCTACCGAGGTAGCCGTAATGAGCCTTCTCGTGTTATAATTGTGGGACAGCATTTGGCTCAACTAAAAGGCATTTCATTTGAAGAATTTGATGCTATCTCAACCCAAAACGCCAAAGATCTGTTTGGCATATGACAACATTTTTTCAACACGTTTTTAGACGCTATCCTATCAAGACTCGACGATTCTTAGAGCTTGTCCCAGGATTTGTTTCATGGACGCTTATTCTCTTTCCAGTCTGGGGATCACTTCTTATTCCTGTTGTCCTTACTTATTTCATTCTCTTTTTTGATGTCTATTGGTTCTATAAGTCATTTTCTTTAGCAATTTATTCATTTATAGGTACCAATAAAATTCGAAGGACTGAGAGGATGAATTGGCTTCAAAAGTCCGAGCCTCTTGAAAATTTTGATAAAGTCACACACGTACTCGTCATTCCAAATTATAAGGAACAGTTGAATAAACTTCGCCTTACGCTTGAGGTGCTGACTCGCCAGAACTTTCCATTAAAAAGACTTTATATTGTTCTGGCAATGGAGGAGAGAGAAAAAGAAGCTAAGGAAAAAGCTGATACCCTTATTAAAGAGTTTGGAAAGAAATTTGGGGCTGTCATCGCAACATACCATCCAGATATTGCTGGAGAGGTAAAAGGTAAATCTTCAAATGAATCGTACGGTGCAAAAATGTTTTATCAACAATTTGTAGAAAAGAAGAAAATTGATCTTAACTTCTCAACCATTTCATCTGTTGATGCTGATTCTATTTTTGATCCTCAATACTTTTCCTTCTTAACACACGCTTTTCTCTCAGATCCCCAAAGGTATAATAAATTTTGGCAATCAGCAAATGTCACCTATAATAATTTCTGGCAAGTACCAGCAGCTGTCAGAGTCACCTCATTCTTTGGTAGTCTCTGGCGAACAGCGCTTTTGGTACAAAAAGATAGATTGGTCTCCAACTCAACCTACTCTCTTTCTTTTAAGATGCTGGTGGATATTGGTTTTTGGGATACGGATGTTATTCCAGAAGATTATCGCATTTTCTTTAAAGCATTTTTCCATCTCCATGGACGAGTATGGGTCGAGCCAATTTTCCTCAAGACTTCTATGGATTCTCCACAATCAGCAACGTATGTCAGAAGTCTCAGGAGTACCTACGATCAGCAACGACGTTGGTCATGGGGAGTATCAGACGATCCACTCTTTATTAAATGGTATTTCACCGTACCAGGTGTACCTTTCTATAGAAAGACAATGCTTCTCTATCATGTCCTACTCGATCATTTTCTTTGGCCGGTTAATTGGTTTATTATTACTGTTGCTGCAAACGTCATTCCATTCATCAATCCTGCATTTACTCGTACATCACTGGGATACAATTTGCCCAGACTTGCAGGTATTATCTTGACTTCCTGTCTTCTCGCAACGCTGACAATGATTATGATTGATTTTCGAAATAGACCTCATACCAAAAATGTATCTAAGCTCAAGCAATTCATTTTCCCCTTGGAATTTGTGCTGTTACCAATTGCGGGCTTTTTCTTAGCGACACTTCCTGCTATGATATCTCATACACAGCTCATGTTTGGTAAACGTATAGAATATAAAGTAACAGAAAAAGTTTAAGATTCTCATGACTGAGACAATTATGAAGATCTTTGCCCAATTTGAAAAAAAGAGTGCTACGTGGTTTTTGGTAGCTATAAGCTTTGCTTTCTTCCTTTTCCGCCTTCCATCATTTTTCGAACCATATTGGTATGGAGATGAAGGAATCTATGAGGTCATTGGATTTGCTCTGAGACATGGAAGGCTTTTATATCAAGGTATTTGGGATAACAAGCCTCCAATGTTGTATTTGATGTATGCACTTTTTGATGGCAATCAATCCCCAACACGCGTCTTATCTTTCTTATTTGGACTTGTCTCTATCTGGCTTTTCTTCATCTTAGCAAAGAGATTATTTACTAAAGAAAAAGGCGCCATGATAGCAACAAGTATCTATGCTGTGCTTCTTGGTATTCCTCTTCTTGAAGGGAATATTGCCAATGCAGAGAATTTTATGGTACTTCCAACAATTGCTGCAGCACTTCTCATCTTCCTTCCTGTTACCCATGATAGATATGCACAAAAACAAACCCGAAGAGAGCTATTATTTTTTCTGTCTGCAGGATTTTTGCTTGGTATTTCATTCCTCTTTAAAGTTGTTGGATTATTTGACATGGCAGCATTTACCCTTTTTGCATTCTTTATTGCATTCAAACATCATACCAATTTCTTTAAAGCAGTCATTCGAGTATTACCAATTTGTATAGGTTTTGCTACGCCACTCATTCTGACAGCACTTTTCTTTTTCATGCATCATGCTTTTCCAATATTTCTTCAATCAACGCTTTTTAGCAATGTTGGCTATGTTAACTATGGCAATCAATTTGTCATCCCACAGGGTCTTCTTATTTTTAAAGCGCTTCTTTTAGGAGTTGTTGCACTAGCACTTTTTCTCAAAAGAGAAAAAATATCAGCACCACAATTATTTGTTTTTCTTTGGCTTGGTTTTTCTATCTTTAGTGCACTTTTCTCACAACGACCATATACCCACTATGTTCTCGTGATGGTTGCAAGTTTTGCCCTCCTTGCAGGATTTACCTTTGCCAAAAAATCTGTAAAAATTGTGAGCGGCATTCTGGTTGTTCTTATTGTTATTTTCATTGCAACAAACTTTTGGATATATAGTAAATCAGTTCAATACTATACAAATTTCACGACCTATCTTACTGGCATGAAAACAGGAGATGCATATCAAAGCTTCTTTGATAGAATAGTTCCTCGTGATTATGAAATTGCAGAATATATTAAACTTCATGCAAAGCCTAACCAGACACTATTTGTATGGGGAGACAGTGGACAACTGTACAAGCTTACCAATATGCTTCCACCGGGAAGATATATCGTTGCCTACCATATTACTAGCAATCAAAAGACCATGACTGAGACCAAATTAGCTCTTGAGCAAAACCCTCCAACCTTTATTGTGTTACTTCCTAATCAAGATGCATTGCCAATGTCACTTCGAAATTATGAAGAACGAATCATCTTAGGTGGAGCTATCATTTATGAGCGGATCTTTTAAATTTCTCTTCAAAGACAGTATCATTCTCTGGAGTTTTTGGTTGACAATTCTTTTTATTGTCCTTGGAATTACTATTGTTGGATTAGCCTTTTTCCATCTTCCTCCTGTTATTCCTCTCTATAACAAAATGGCATGGGGATATCAAAGACTCGGAACAAAATATGAAGTCGCCCTTCCTCTTTCTTTGCCAATTATCTTTTTCATTATTAATATTTTTTTTGGAAAATATACACAAGGAAAAGTGCCGCTTCTCGCAAGATTTCTTTTCCTAACTGGATTATGCCTTGCTCTCTTTACCTGCATTTTTATGATTAAAATGATACTAGCTGTGATATAAGGTATGCCAAATGTTTTTTTAGCTTTTCTCGTTGCTTTCTCAATTACAGTCATTGCAACTCCTATTTCCCTGCGATTTATTAGAAAAGCAGGACTTATTGACGATCCTAAGACACACAATCATCCAGCAATGATCCATAAAAAACCAATCCCCAGAGGAGGCGGCATCCCGTTATTTATTGGTATTGCTGTTGCAAGCATTTTTTTCTTGCCACTTACTAAAATTACTGGTGCACTTTTTGTTGCGGCACTCTTAGCACTTATTGTTGGAACACTTGATGATAAATTTGAGGTTTCTCGATATATGAGATTTGGGATCAATATCCTTTGTGCTCTTATTGTTGTTGGAAGTGGAGTAGGCATTCCATTTGTTACCAATCCTTTTGGTGGTATTTTGCATTTAGACACTGTCAGAATTACTTTTGATTTGTGGGGGCATCACAGTATTGCAATCATTTCAGATCTTCTCGCTCTTTTATGGATCGTATGGGTTATGAATATGTTGAATTGGAGTAAGGGAGTTGATGGACAAATGCCTGGTGTTGTCGCAATATCAGCACTTGTCATTGGATTATTGAGCCTTCGCTTTCCGTTATCTGACCCTCATTCATTTATTGCTGCAATGCTTGCCTTTATTATTTCTGGAGCATCGCTTGGCTTTTTACTCTTTAATTTCTATCCAGCCAAACTTTTTCCAGGATACGGTGCAACTGCTGTGTATCTACTTCTGAGCGCCGTATCCATACTTTCTGGAGCCAAATTGGCAACAGCAATACTTGTTATGGGAGTACCTATGGTGGATGGTATTTTTACAGTGGTCAGACGACTTGCATCAGGCAAATCTCCTTTTTGGGGAGATAACAAACATCTTCACCATCTACTTCTTCGTATGGGATTTGGACAAAGAAAAATTGCACTCTTGTACTGGATAGTATCTGCAATATTAGGAGCAATCGCATTATCTCTATCAAGTAAAGGTAAATTATTTGCTATAGTAATGCTTGGAGTCATTGTTGGTGGAGGATTATTTTTCCTTCACATAATTCAAAAAAAATATGAAGCACATCGCATATAAAACACTCAAATTGTTAAGGCCTAAGCAATGGATTAAAAATTTTGCACTCTTTGCAGCAATTATTTTTACTGGACAGTTATTTAATATCCCAGTGTTATTGAGGGTAATTTTGGGGTTTGTTGTCTTCTGTGGACTTTCTTCTGGTATTTATGTTATCAATGATATTTTTGATATTGAGAAAGATAGAATGCATCCATTTAAGAGATTTCGTCCACTTGCTAATAGAGATCTTTCTATCCCTTATGCAATGACAGTTTTTATTGTCTTGACAATCATCTCTCTTTCTCTCAGTCTTCTTCTTGGAACAGCATTTTTCTTTTTTGTTATTGGTTATTTGACACTGCAACTCCTCTATTCCACGACACTAAAGAAAATTGCAGTTGTTGATATTCTTGCCTTAGCTGCGGGATACATGCTCCGTGTTTATGCGGGAGAAGTCGTCAGTGGATATCATATTTCCGTCTGGTTGGTCCTTACAACGGTAGCGCTCTCACTTTTTCTTGCTATTGGAAAGAGAAGATCTGAATTGACACTTATCTCTCATCTTCCAGGTAACACAAAAGAAGCAACGCGCGTAACACTTTCCCACTATTCAGAGAGACTTCTTGATGTGTATGCTTCTATATTCGCTACCGCAACATTTATTTTTTATTCACTCTTTACTTTTTTGGAAAATCCTGCAGGACTGAAGTTATCATTAAGTATTTTTCTTCCCGACTTTTTACCCTCATCCTTACAGAGAAAGTGGCTGATGATAACAATAATTCCTGTTGTCTATGGCCTTATGAGATATCTTCAAGATATTTATGAGAAGCATGAAGGAGAAAGTCCTGAGAAAGTTTTGTTATCAGATTTGCCACTTCTTTTTACAGTTATTGCGTGGGCATTTCTTGTTATTGTCATAATCTACGTTACTGGAAGTTAAGAGAGGTTTTATTTAACTCCATGAGAAACATCTTGTGGTCTTTCCCATCTCCCATTTTCTTTTTATTCTCCTTAATTATGGTAAATCCCATTTTTTGGTATAACTTAACTGCATTTTCTAGAGCTGTATTTACATCAAGCTGAATACTCACAATATCACTTCTTTTTTGTAAGGTATCTAGGATTTTATGTATAAGTAATTTGCCAATACCTTTTCCTCTTTGATCCTTTTGTACGTACATTTGCATAATAACTGCAACTTTTTTATTATCTTCTTCAGTAATTTTTGCTCCTACCATGCCGACTAATTGGTCGTCAACTTCAGCAAAATAGGAATAGACATTATTATCATCCAAACGCTGCTGCCATCTTTCATCAGTATAGCTAACTTCTTCTGCGTAGGATCTCCCAAATGCTTCTGGATCTGACTGAAGTGCCTCAAGACGAAGCGTTTTGTATTTTTCCCATTCAGATGGAGAGAGCGAAATAATAGCTATATTTGACATACTTATTGTTTCTTAGCGTACGTATTATTTATCCAACCTGTTTTGCCATCGGATAATTTTATTTCGTACCATCCATCTTGCTCGCTTTGCAGTTCGTAATATTCACCAGGCTTTACTTGTGTTATTTCTTTTCCTCCAAGACTCGGCTGATCTCTGACTCGTAAAAATCCTGTGGGAGTATCCAAAATAACTACCTTCTGAACAGTAAGTGGTTTTGTATTTTCTGGTGTGGTGAGGGTTGCTGATGAGGTTGCAACACTTTCTGGATCTATTGCTAAAAATGCAATAACAGAAAGATCATATCCTTTGACTGCATGGATGCGAATATGCTTGTCTTTATACCCAAGCTTTGTGAGGAGCAAATCATGGTCTGACTCAGTAACGTGTTGCAATGTTGCCGGAGTAGTACCATTTGCTTGTCCATCAAGACTTACCATAACTTGACTTGGAAATGATGCAACAGATAATTGCCCAACTACTTTTGTATTACTATTTGGAAGAAGACTAATAATACTTCCTTGAGCATCTGCTCCTTGTCCAAAGGTCCTGTCAACAACTGTTAATACAGACTTAGTAATAGTAACTTTTTGCTCAAAGGTTTGATTGGATAAATTTGCATCAAGTGGAACAAGTCGAATAGTATAATCTCCTGTTGTAAGTAAATCTTTACTTTCACATTTACAAAGAGGAGTCTTTCCAAGCAATCTGCCATTGAGATAGACATTACTTGTTGGAAGTGATGTTACTTGCAAAGCCCCTTTCCCTATATCCCGTGCAAAAAATAACAAATAGATGAGAAATCCAAGAGATCCAATAACAAGAGGAAGCGCAATTAGTAGGGCTTTTTTCATAACGAAGATACTACAAACTATACCATAAATATAATCGCTTGTGGAGCTTGACAATTATTCCTTTGCACCATAATCTACAGATATGGCAGGCTATAGTCAAAAATCACTGAAAGAAAAATTAGGATTAACACCAGATAAAATCTATGCAATTTTTCATGCACCAGAAGGATATGAAAAATTACTAGGTGCACCTATTCTTGATGAGAAGAAAGAGAACCTAGACTTTATTCAGTATTTTACTCGCTCCAGGAATCGTCTTATTGAGGATTTCCCAAAGCTCAAACAAATGTTGAAGAAGGCAGGGATGTTATGGATAAGTTGGCCAAAATCGTCATGTAGTTTCGCAACAAGCGACTTAACTGAAAATACGGTTCGAGACATTGGACTTGAGGCAGGACTTGTTGATGTGAAAGTTGCTGCAATTGATGAGGATTGGTCTGGAATAAAATTTGTCTATCGTCTCAAAGATAGATAATATTATGGTTGCCATGCCTCATAAGTATAATAATCTCCACTTCTTCCAACGCAGGCAAATTGTGTATTTGCGCGTAAATTTTCTGCATGAGTTGGCGAATTAATCCAACTATTCACTACATCACTCGGGTTGGAATTCATAGCAATATTCTCAACCACTAGATGGTAAGAAGGATAAGGAAGCGTATGAGTATTGACTCTATTTTGAAAGCCATCATGAGTAAACGATGCACTTATCTCATTGGCACGAGTATGTGCAAATGCACAGGTATTACTGTCTTCACTGACTGCAGGTAATCCTTGAGAAGCTCGGTATCTATTAACAGCGTCCAGCATCCCTTGCTGCCCGTTTACTGTAAAAACTATTGGTGTTGATGTCGGTGTTGGAG
>PRDT01000056.1 GCA_003173995.1 Candidatus Levyibacteriota bacterium
GGATGGCTATGTCCTTGGTACTGCTATGGAAGACTATAACAATTCTGATCCCAAACAAGTTGGAAAAATTGCTGTTAATCTAAATCTGCATTATTTCAATTCAAAATCACCTTTTCCGGGCTCGCTAACTGATATCTTAAAAATTGCACTTTTACCTACAAAAGATTCTCCTGCTCCTATTTTTAAATATATTGTTGCAGCACTCGTTGTTATTGGTTCATTTGTCTTAGGCTTTCTAAGCTTTGGCCGAACTGCAGCAAAGGGAGTTGAGGCTCTAGGTCGTAATCCTGCAGCAAGCGCTGTAATCCATCTTGGAATAATTTTTAATGTTGCTATTGTTGTGGTGATTGTCTTGTCAGGACTTGCCGTAGCATTTTTAATATTACGCTTATAATAATTTCATTATTGTTGTATGCTAGAAACTCATTTACAATAACTCTATGCCCAATCTGCCTTTTCAAATTATTACTACAACTGCAGATATTGCTGTATTTGTTTTTGTCATTTACTACCTTTGGCGAGTCCATAAAAAAGAAAAAACTTTAGAAAAAAAAGAAAATAAAGTAGATACACAGTACCACCAAATAGTTGATGATGCACTGAGTCGTGAAAGAAAGATATTAGAAGATGCTACATCTGAAGCAGATCAAATTATTACTAGTGCTGAGTATGTAAATAAAAATTCGACAGAAGAAGTCAACCAAGCATTACATGTCCTCGTAACTGATATTGAAAAAGAAGCAGTTGAGACAGCTAAAGAGTTCACCTCAAGCTACTCTTCATCACTCAAACAATTGACCGGTGAATCTTTGACAGAATTTCAGACAATTATTAAAGAACTTGTTGCAGATCTCCAGAGACAAACACTCGAATTTCGCCAAACCATGCTCCCTCAACTTGAGAAAGAATTGGAAGCATATAAAGAAAATCGAATGAAACAAGCGGATGAGTTGACAATGAAAATCATACAAAAAGCATCTCAAGATATATTTAACAAATCTATTTCAAGTGATGATCATCAAAAGTTAGTTATGGATTCCTTGGAAAAAGCAAAAAAGGAAGGAGTATTTGAATAAATGGATTCAATTGACCTATCAGCATTTTTCATTACAAAAGCACAAGCAACTGATTTTTCCTCCCGTCTTTCAGCAGTTGTAGAAAAGATCTTTGAAACCAATTTCAATTTCGAAGACGCATTTTCCAAAGAATTTGGCATGAAGAAGAAAGATACATTTATGAGCTTACTTCGAACCAATAATATCACCCTACAGGCTGATAGTGAGGTTAAAAACTTTCTAGATAAAATTATCACCACAATTTCTTCGTTACCTGTTGTGTCTCTTACTCTTGCCTTTGAACCCTCCGATCAGACGCTTATTGCTATCTCCCAGTGGTTTGTGATGAATATGCATAAACAATTTCTTCTTGATATCACTATTGATAAAAAATTAATTGCTGGAGCAACAGTTAATTGTAACGGCAAGCATGCTGATTTTTCTATTCGTCTACTTTTTGAAAACATCTTAAAAGAAATGTTGTCACCACCATCATCATCGTCTGTGGAACAATTACAACATTCCTCACATGACCAACCAGGTCATATTGTGGGTGTTACTTAATATATGGATATACCATCATTTGAAAAATTATTAGAAAAAACAGGAGAATATGGAGTCGTCTATCAAGTGAGTCATCCTATTGTATTCGTTGAAGGACTTCCAAATGTCAAAACACACGAAGTCGTACTTTTTGAAACTGGACAAAGAGGCGAAGTTTTTACTATCAATCGTGGCAAAGTTGAAGTAAGAATTTTCTCCCATGATCCAGTGAAAGTCGGAACAAAAGTAACTCGTACAGATGCACTGCTCTCAATTGCTGTTGGTAAAGAACTTCTTGGACATGCTATTAATCCACTTGGAGAACCTCTTGACCCTGCAGATACCTATGTCAGGCCGAAAGAATCACGTGATTTAGACGCCAAACCAACAGGTATTGCTGGAAGACAAAAAATTACAACGCCCCTGATTACTGGTATTTCGCTTATTGATAGTCTCCTGCCTCTGGGAAGAGGTCAACGAGAACTCATTATTGGAGATAGAAAAACAGGTAAAACATCTATCCTCATGACAACTATTAAAAAACAAGTTTATGAAGGTGTTATTGCCATTTATGCTGCAATTGCGAAGAAAAAAAGTGATATTAAAAGACTCCAAGAATTTTTTATTGAGGAAAAAATTATGGAAAGAGTTATCATCGTTGCAACAAGTTCCTTTGACTCTCCTAGTCTTATTTATCAGACCCCATATGCAGCAATGGCAATTGCTGAGTATTTTAGAGAACAGGGTATTCATACGCTTTTGATACTTGATGATTTATCAACGCACGCAAAATTCTATCGAGAATTATCTTTGCTTGCCAAACGATTCCCTGGTCGAGACTCTTATCCTGGTGATATCTTTTTTGTGCACTCAAAATTATTAGAACGTGCTGGTAATTTTAAGCACCCTGTTGTGAAAGAAGTTTCTATTACCTGTCTTCCTGTCGTTGAAATTGTTGAAGGAGATTTGACCAGTTATGTTTCGACAAACATCATGGGTATTACTGATGGCCATATATACTTGGACAGCAATATTTACTATCAAGGTATGCGCCCCGCGGTCAATATTCCACTTTCTGTTACCCGTGTAGGAAGACAGACTCTGACTCATTTAGCCCGAGAAGTCAACAAAAACCTCACGGCATTCCTTGCTGAGTACACAAAGTTGCAAAATATTTCCCACTTCGGACAAGAATTGACAGATGATGTAAAGAAGAGCTTGCGAGTTGGAGATATGATATATAAATTCTTTAATCAACCTTATCAATTAACTGTTCCTGCAGCAGTTCAGCTCATTATTCTATCACTTCTTATGCAAGATATTATCCAAACAAAAGAAGAATTAGATAAGGTTAAAATGGGTCTTATTAGTGCTTATTATGATAGGGGTAAACAGAAACTTTTATATGAATTAACATCAATGGATGATTATAAAAAATTTAATGAAAGTATTGTGAGCAATAAAGATACATTGATGAACATGGGACAAAGCACCAGTCCAAATTAATACTATGCCACAAAAAAAATTAATTACAGAAGACTTAGAAGCATTAAATAGTTTGAAAGACTTAGCGGAGAGTTATGAAGAAATTGCCGTTGTAAAAATGCAGCAAATTAAAGACTCCGTACTCAAGACTCGTGATTTTTTAGCAGAAATTTCTGATGTTTTTGTTGATTTGAAATCATCATATGAACGTGAGGTGAAGGACCTGATGACACGAATGAAAAAAGGAGAAAAGACGCTTTTTCAGGGACTTCAAAAAAATGGCAAGACACTTCTTGTCTATTTGTCTTCTAATGGAAGACTGTATGGTTCAGTGACACAAAAGACTTATAAATTATTTATACAAGATTTGAAAAAACCTAACTCGGAAAATACTGATATTGTCATTATTGGTAGTGCTGGAAAAGAAATGTATGAAAATTCTGGACAAAGGAAAGCATTTGAATATTTTGAAATTCCAGATACGAGTGTTGATGTCACACATATTAAAAAATTAATGGAAAAATTTCTTCAATATGAAAAAGTCTATGTTTATTATGGAAAATTTGGCAATGTTATCAAACAGACTCCTATCTCAACCAGTATCACTGGTGAGGATATTTTCGAGACAGAAATTGTCACACCAACTCCTCGTGAAGATAGATTTATTTTCGAACCGACCCTTGAAAAAATATTCCATTTCTTTGAAACACAAATTATGGCTAATTTGTTTAGCCAGACGCTTCTTGAAAATCAGCTTGCACGACATGCGTCTCGTGTGAACGCCATGGAAGAGGCACTTATTCATATTGAAGAGGAGTCTAAAAAATTACATCAAATGAGTGTTAGACTCAAACATTTAGCCCAAAATAAAAAGCAGCTTGAAACAATTTCAGGAGTTATTTCCCTTGGCATAACATAAAAAATGACACAAGGAAAAGTTATTAGTGTAAAAGGACAAATTGTTGAAGTGGAGTTTTTGGAAGACAAACCCGCTATTCATGACGTGCTTTTGGCAAAAGATGATGAAACAGTCAAAATGGAAGTCTATACGTCAGCAACACCAACCTCATTTTTTTGTCTAGGTCTTACACACACAACCCCACTTCATCATGGATCTGTTGTTATTAGTACTGGGCAAGCTATCAAAGTACCAGTTGGTAAAGAGTTATTGGGAAGAGTTATTGATACACTAGGAGAGCCTCAAGATGGCATGGGACCACTGAATGCAAAAGAATCTCGACCTATTATTGCGCCTGATTTAAGTTATGCAAATATTACTATTCCAAAAGAACCACTCGAAACAGGTATTAAAGTTGTGGACTTTTTTACGCCAATTGTAAAAGGCGGCAAAGTCGGCCTTTTCGGAGGTGCTGGCGTTGGTAAGACAGTTATCATTTCAGAAATTATTCATAATTTGGTTATTCTTAATCCTGAAAAAAATGTGTCTGTTTTTACTGGCGTTGGGGAGCGTACTCGTGAAGGAGAAGAGTTATTCGAAACGTTAAAAGAGAGTAAAGTTATGCAAGGCGTTAGTCTTATCTATGGAAGTATGGGGGAAAATCCAGCAATACGTTTTCGTACTGCATTTACTGGTGTGACACTTGGAGAATATTATCGTGATGTACTTGGGAAAGATGTGCTTTTCTTTATTGATAATATTTTCCGTTTTGCTCAGTCTGGATATGAACTTTCAACACTGATGAATGCTATTCCATCTGAAGGAGGATATCAGTCAACACTGACATCAGAAATGGCGTCCTTTCACGAACGACTTGTCTCAACCAAAAAAAATGCCATTACTACTGTTGAGGCAATTTATGTTCCTGCTGATGATTTGACTGATAGTGGTGTACAAGCTATCTTCCCGTATTTGGACTCAGGTATCATCCTTTCTCGTACTGTCTATCAAGAAGGAAGATTTCCAGCAATCGATATTCTTTCTTCTAACTCCTCATCACTTAATCCTGATATCGTCGGGCAAGAACATTACCAAACAGCTCTTGATGCACAGACTCTTTTAAAAAAAGCAACAGCACTGGAAAGAATTGTTTCACTTATCGGTGAGTCCGAACTTTCATCGGAGGACCAAGTGGTTTATAAGCGGTCCAAAATGTTAAAAAATTTTATGTCACAAAACTTTACAGTTGTCGAAACACAGACTGGAAAAAAGGGAGTTTTTGTGTCAGTAAAAGATACTGTTGCTGACGTCAAATCCATC
>PRDT01000080.1 GCA_003173995.1 Candidatus Levyibacteriota bacterium
CAAGCAATTTTTTTTCTAATTCTAATGCGTCTGTTTGTACCATATATGTTTTTTGACAAGAGAGGTACCGGGAGTTTATTTACCTAAAAGAATAAACGTGGCTGAAAAAGTAATTCTTTTCATACTCTTACTTGTCTTCTCTATTATACTATTTCTCAAAAACCACGTCAATTGCACGCCGAATTGTATCCAGGTCAAAGCCTCGTCTTGCGAGCATGTTCCCTGACTTCATAAATCGCTCTTGCCTCTCCATACCTTCATACTTCTTCTTTTTCTTTTCAAGAAGCTCAATGGCATTATCCAAGTCACTTACTAGTGCTTCCTCAGGCTGGTACAAGACCTTCTCAATAATTTCTGCAGAAATGCCTTTTTGCTTCAATTCCAATTGAATTAACCTTCTCCCTTTTGGTTTAAATTCGGTTCGACTTCTCACCCACATCCGAGCAAATTCTTCATCATTAAGAAATCGTTGCTTTTTAAGCTTCACAACAATCATTTGTATGATAGTCTCTATATTTTGCTCGACATATGGGTCGTTTATTTTTGCTAACTTTTTTCTGAGGTAATCTCGAATTTCTTTTTCACTTCTGGGGCGATATCCTAAATATTTGAGGGTTGCTAAATATAATGAGTCATCCATTAGACTTCAGGAGCAATACTTTCACTTTCTTCGTTATCTTCCATTCCAACTGCCATTGGCACTCTGGTCTTACTTAGTGCTAATATCTCGGTCACAATTTTTTTCTCAATTTCCTTATTTTCTTTCAGGAAATCTATTGCTGCTGCTCTTCCTTGCCCAAGCATTGTTTCTCCATGTCGCAAGAATGCGCCTGACTTACTAATAACTTCTAATTCAATACCAACATCAAGAATGCCTCCTTCTCTTGAAATACCCAACTCTGATACTTCAAATTCAGCAACACGGAATGGTACAGAAACTTTATTTTTAACTATTTTTACTCGATGTCGAGAACCAACTACTTTATCTCCATCTTTAATCGTCTCAATTTTTCTGACATCCATTCTGACTGTTGCATAGAACTTAAGGGCCAGACCTCCTGTTGTTGTCTCAGGATTACCAAACATCACGCCAATTTTTTGACGAAGTTGATTGGTAAAGATGACAACAGTCTTTGACTTAGAAATAACAGCAGTTAATTTTCGAAGAGCTTGAGACATAAGTCTTGCCTGAAGTCCAACAACTGCATCTCCCATTTCTCCCTCAATTTCTGCTCTTGGAACTAATGCTGCAACTGAATCGATAACCAAAACATCTATACCCCCAGACCTCACCAAACTTTCTGTAATCTCTAATGCTTGCTCTCCTGTGTCTGGCTGAGAAATAAGAAGCTCATCTAATTTGACACCAACTTGCTCTGCCCACATCGGATCAAGTGCATGTTCTGCATCAATAAATGCTGCAACTCCTCCATGCTTTTGGGCTTGTGCAATAACGGAAAGACAAATAGTTGTTTTACCTGATGCTTCTGGTCCATAAATTTCAATAATTCTTCCCCTTGGAAGTCCACCTGCACCAAGTGCAATATCCAGTGGAAGAGAACCAGTTGAAATAACTGAGATATCAAGCTTTTGTGCGGCTTCTCCAAAACGCATAATAGAGCCACGTCCATACTGCTTTTCAATAGCTTCCATTGCCATTCTCACTGCGTCTAATTTATGTGCTGCATCTGCATCGGGAGCGACTCCATTTGTCTTAGGGGTAGCATTTTTTGCCATAATTCTGTCCTAATAATAGCAATTTTGTGATAAAATACAATATAACAAACTGTCTCAAATTTTTTACGAATTCCTATCTTGAGACAATGCTTCGGGGGGTGGTTTAATGGTAGAATGCGCGGCTGGGGGTCGTGCGACCCGGGTCCGATTCCCGGCCCCCCGACCAATACCTTGAACTCTTACACAAATCTTCTTATACTAAAATTATGAACATAACAAAATTCCATCACTCTTGTCTTCTCGTTGAAGATCAAGGGAAAGTCGTACTCATTGACCCAGGAAATTATACAGAACAAGAACAAGCGTTGAATATTAGTAAATTAAATCAACTTGATTATCTTCTCATTACTCACGAACATATGGATCATTTTTCTCTTCCATTAGTCAAACACCTTGTCAAAAAATTTCCTGATGTAAAAATAATTACCACCAAATCAATTGTTGACCAACTTGCTAAAGAAAATATTGCCGCATCCACAGAGGGTGATGGAAATATAAAAGTAGAAGTAGTTCCTCACGAAAAAGTTTGGGCAGCACCAATGTGTGAGAATATCATGGTGACTGTCTTTGGAAAGTTAGCACACCCTGGAGACTCACATACTTTTACAACAAGTGCTGATATCCTTGCACTTCCTATTGCAGCTCCTTGGGGAAGTACGACAGACGCAGTTATGTTGGCAGAAAAATTGCATCCAAAAGTGATTATCCCAATCCATGATTATATGTTGAAAGACAATTCAAGACGAATGATGTATCAGTGGATTAAAGGGTATCTTGGAAGTAAAGGAATAGATTTAAAAGACATCGAATCAGGTCAAGAAGTAGAAATCATGTGACCATCTGTGTTGAGACGACCCAAGTCTAAGAATCGCATATTACCTTGTCTCACAATGGGCAATGGAACAGCGGGATCTGCTGCATGAAGCTCTAATACTCGTTGCATAGTTCGAATTGCATCCCCAACTGCTTGTAAACTTCGTTCTCCTTCTTTAAATAACTCTGTAGTCGTTAAATATTCTGTTTGGACAGGGATCTCTAAAAATTTAATAAGTTCCAACATACCCTGTGGTGCATATCCACTTTGAAGATTTTTTTCCTGTAATGTATTTGCTACAACAAGTTCAAATTCTTTTGGAGTTAAATCGCGCGTAGTCTTATGTTCATCTTTATCTGTTGCAACAGCTAAAACAAGCCCTCCTCTAACCTCCTCATATTCCGTACTCACACGTACAGGTTTTGCCTCCTCTTCAGAGACAGTAACAGCTGGACCCATCCCAGCAAAGTGTTCTGTATAACGTTGCACAGCTGTAGCGACTTGAGACATAAGATATTGGGTTCTTATTAATCCAATGTGTGCTGTATTTGCAAATTCTCTTGCTTTAAGAATATGCTCATCTTGACTGTGTTGAGCTGTTGCATAGACAGTCATAAAAATATCCCCTGCTTGTGCTATGAATGGAGACACTAATTCATTCATGCTTGCACTCATGATAGTCAAGAATTCTATTCTCGAAGGAATACCTAATGGTTCTGCAACTCTCTCAAGAGGAGCCATACCTGCAGTTGTACGCCTAGACACGTCTGCACTCATGATAGCTCTTGTAGGCATCGTGTCTATCTCCCATATATGCATACCTTGATCTCCATGAGAGGATCCTGATCCTTGTCCTTGCTGTGATCTATATCTTTCATCGCTCATAAATTAAACATAGTTGATCGGTTGAAATTTTTGCAGGAAGAATTTAAAGGTTAACGAAGTATGTTATATGTGCGTCTTTTTGCAGTTTAGCAACAAGTTGCTGTGCTTGACTACTCAATTTATCTTGTTCGAGTTGTGCTCTTACTTGTGCTTTTATTTGATCCATATTAGATGTATCACCCAATTGGTCTTTGTGTTGGTCAATATAATCTTGTACTTCTTTGTCTGATACTTTAATACTATTTCCCAGTATTTTTTGAACTAATTTTTGCAGTCTTAATTGATCAACAAATTGAGATCTGGTCATACCACGTGCAGCAAGTGCTTGATCTAATGTCTGACCCTGAGCAGAAAGTTGCTGTTCAATTTTTTTGGTATCACTATCAATTTCTGATTGAGAGACACTCACGTGCTTGGCAGTGGCATATTGATCAAGCAATGATTTTGTAATAAGTGAATTTAATACGTCTTTTCCACTTTGTTGTTCAAGTTGAGTATTAAATGCATTTCGAGAAATTGGCTGTCCATTAACAATAGCAACAACAAATTGACTTCTGAAGAGATATACTAATGCAACAACAAGAATAACAACACCAAGTCCAATAAGAAGCTTAGGATTTTTTACTTTGTCGGAAAGACCATTTTGCTTTGGAGTAAGTAGTTGAGAAACTACTTTCTTTGGTTCTACTGCTTTAACTGTTTTTATAACTCTAGGATTTTTTGGAGCTGTTTTTTTTGCTGATACGGGCTTTTTGGAAGAAGCTGTCGTCTTCTTTGGTGATGTCTTTTTGGTTGCCATGGAGGAAGTATATCAGAAAGTATTCTGGGACACAATGGAGTAATTTACAAATAACTATTTCTTTCTCTCTCTCGTAGTGCTTCTTCTTGTCTTAACAAATCAACCATTTCATATTCTTGTTGATAAGGAATTAATGCAGGGATGAATTCTTCTTCAGCAAAAGCTTTCATACTTCTTGCTAATGTTTTGACGTGCTGAGCAAAGGCGAGCAGAAGATTATCTCCTTCTGAAAGATGAGGAAAAAGTTCATTCCCGGGTTGGATTTGTAATCCCATGACAACCCCTCCGTTAAATTCCTGCCATACTTGTTCTTCTAACGCAGATCCTGCAGCATATACAAACTCTGCATCATTAAGCGGTCTTGGGAAAGCATTAATATCTGCCAATGTGTCTTCTCCCCACAATACTAATGCATCTCCATACATTCCTTCCATTACCTGATGGACAACTGGTCTACCTGCTCCTTCTGTTTGACGCCTACAAGCTTCCATAAATCTATCCATCATTCCAGCAACTTGTCCCATGGTGCCTGTCACTGATACTGCTGCCTCCCTATCAAATCGCGGAGCCATATGAGGAAAATGGTCTCTTGCTGCATATAGCTCTCTTTGAATCAAATGACCTGTTACACCAAAAACATTCAATAAAACTCCTGCTGCTTCCGCTCTCTCAGGAGGAATAGCAACTCTTACCTCTTTATGATACAAAGCCATAAAAAGAATAGTACCATAAGATATAAACTCTTATAGGAAAAATACCTGACGGAAAGCAAACATGAAATTGAAGTTAACTCAAAATCCTCTTCCTATTATTATCTTTACTATTTTTCTTGACCTTGTTGGATTTGGTATTCTTATTCCTATTCTTCCCCTGCTTCTTGCCAATCCACTTTCTCAATACTTTCTTTTGCCAAAAGGAATGAGTCTCTCAGAAGGCTATATCATCCTAGGCTATCTCATTGCTTCGTATCCTTTAGCACAATTTGTTGCTACGCCAATCCTTGGACAATTATCAGATAAGTATGGGAGAAAAAAACTACTTGCATTTTCACTCGCTGGGACAGTTATTTCCCGAACACTATTCGCAATTGGCATTATTTCTAAGAATCTTCCCCTTCTTTTCGTCTCTCGTTTATTTGATGGCATAACAGGAGGAAATCTATCTGTCGCACAAGCCTCAATTGCAGATATAACAACTCCAGAGAATAGAACAAAAAATTTCGGACTTATTGGAGCTGCATTCGGTATAGGATTTGTTGTTGGGCCTTATCTTGGCGGTAAATTGTCCGATCCAAATGTTGTGAGTTGGTTTAATGCAGCAACCCCTTTTTGGTTTGCAGCCATACTATCACTTTTGAATTTAATTCTCGTATTTTTCTTTTTTCCTGAGACATTACAAAAATTCCAGCAGACATTACAAATTAATTGGAGTAAGTCACTTCTTAATATTGCTCATGCATACACATTTGATGGTATAAGAGCAATGTTTGCAACAAATTTTCTTTTTTTAGCAGGGTTTACTTTCTTTACAAGTTTTTTTAGTATCTTTCTTATCCAACGATTTCATTTCAACCAAGGAAATATTGGAGACTTCTTTTCGTATGTTGGAATTTGGATAGCATTCACTCAAGCATTTATTACAAGAAATATCGCAAAAGTATTTCCAGAAGCAAGAGTACTTGATATTTCAATACTAGGATCAGGGCTTGCAATACTTTTATTTTTTTGGCCAAGCGTTTGGTGGCAACTCCTTTTAGTAGCACCATTTTTTGCTATATTTAATGGACTCACGCAAGCAAATATGACAGCACTTATTAGTAGGTCTGTGGACCCGACAATGCAAGGCGAAATTCTTGGAGTCAATGCAAGCATCCAAGCATTGGCTCAGTCTATACCACCTATTCTTTCCGGTTATATTGCAGCACAACTAACCCCTGAATCACCTATTTTTGTTGCGGCAGTAACTATCCTTTTGGCAGGAGCTACATTCTTAATTTTTTATAATAAACCAGTATATATTACTAATGAAGAAAATTCTGTTGATGAAAATACAAATATTTCTGAAAGGAGAGATCTTTAACGCTTTGGAGATTGTTTCTTTCGTCGCGCTTTTCCACCTGTACCAACTTTTCGTCTTTCTCTGACTCTTGCATCTCGAGTTAAATATCCTTTATCTTTCAAAACTGGTCTAAATTTTACTGGATCAATAGCGGATAAGGCACGAGCAATTCCTTTTACCATTGCATCAAGTTGTCCACTTTGGCCACCACCAGCTACCTTAACAGTAACAGCATATTTACCAAGAGTATTTGTCAAACTAAGTGGCTCTGTGTAAATAGCTTTTGCTAAAGGACCTGCAAAATAATGTTCAACTGGTTTACCATTTACAAGCATTTGATCTTTCGTAACATCTAATTCTCCCCACTTAAGACCTTCTTTGACATGTGAATATAATCGAACTCGTGCAACTGCTTCTTTTTGCCTACCAACTGCGTAGGTATAATCTCTTTTTGGTTGTTTTTTTGTTTTGACTATTTCTGCCATATATTATTTTTGAAATTTATCTTCGTATGTATGTGTTTCTCCTGCAAAGACAAAAAGCCTCTTAAGCATTTTATCGCGTAATTTGTTTTGTGGCAACATGCCTTTTACTGCATGTCTAATAACTTCTTCTGGTCGACGTTGTCGAAGCTCTTTAAGACTTTCACTCTTAAAACCACCTGGGTACATTGAATGTCGTGCATAATTCTTCTTTTCTTCTTTTTTACCCGTTACTGCAACTTTTGTTGCATTGGTAACAACAACATAATCTCCACAATCAAGATTTCGAACAAAATATGCTTTTGATTTACCCATTAAAAGTTGCGCAATTTCACTTGCGACACGTCCTAATGTTTTGTCAGCAACATCAATATGATGCCATTCTCTTTTTACTTCTCCTGCTTTTGTTGCTTGTGTCATTGTTAAGTTAGTCATATATTATTTACTTTCCTTTTTTACTGTCTTCTTTGCTGCTGACTTTTTAGCAACCGTCTTTTTTTCTACTTTTGTTGTTGCTTCTACCGCATCTTTTGCTTTCGCTGTCTTTTTTTCATTTGCTTTCACAGTTTCAACAACTGGCTTCTCAACCCATTCAATAATTGCTGTTGCAGCATTATCTGAAAATCGTCTTCCTGTTTTAATAATTCGTGTATATCCACCTGGTCGTGTTGCAAATCGAGGCGCAATATCTTTGATCAATTTATCCACTGCAACTTCTGAAAGATATGGTTGAATAAATTGTCTTGCATCTGCTTCTTTTCTTTTTGCTTTAGTAACAAGCTTTTCAACTTGTCCACGAATAGCCTTTGCTTTTTCATGAGTTGTATTAATACTCTCATGTAAAACCAATTCATTCATCAACTCTTTGAAAAGAGCTTTTCTTTCATTAATGTCTCTTTTAAATTGTCTTCCAAATACTTTCTTTTTCATACCAAAATAAAAAGCGCATCCCCGCAACTCTTTTTCATCATACTATCGATGCGGACTGCGCTTAACGAGTTGGGCGGGCCAATTGCCCCAAAACTTTCTTAGACTGTAAGACTAATACCCTTGTCTCGAAGTTTCTCGTCGATAATTGCGATTGATTTAGCGCCCATATTGCGCATAGAAATCAATTCTTTTCTTGGTGTACTTAAAAGCTGTCCGAGTGTCTCGATACCGCCATTGCGAAGACTATTATAAATTCTTGTTGGGAGATCTAACTCATCAATTGTTAATTTTAATGTTTCATCAGAGACAGAAGGAGTTGCTGATTGAGCTTCTACTGCTTCTGCTGTTGCCTTTGGATTGTAGATTTGCATGAAGTAAGTTGCAAGAATTTTTGCAGTTTCTTCCATTGCT
>PRDT01000035.1 GCA_003173995.1 Candidatus Levyibacteriota bacterium
TAGAGGCTATAGATAAGAGGTGAAGCATGACCTTTTGAAAGAATAAATCTATCATTTGCAATATTATCTGGATTGTTTAAGTCATAGGTAAAGTATTTATCAAAGACTACTGTCATGACATCTGCTGCTGAAAGAGCTGAAGTGGGATGGCCAGAATTAGCTTCAGTTGTTGCTATTAATGACCATTTGCGAATAAGATTGGCTTTTGTTTGAAGATCCATAAAAAATAACTATAGATCAAGAATTACTTTCTTACATGACAAATTCCGGACAATTTACTTGACGATACTATTAATATATGAGAAACTTTCTTTATGAAACTTCTCGCATGGTTAGCAATACTTCTCGGTATTATTTTCGTTATTGTTGGAATTATATACTTTATAACACCTGCACATTCATTGCCTAGTTTCTTTCCTGGATTTGATGCATCAACAGCAAAAACTCATCTCAAACATGGCATCGGAGCAATTGGGCTTGCATTAGCTTGTTTTGCTTTTGCTTGGTTTAATACGGGTAAAAAATCATCTCAGAAATAAGAATACCCCCCCACCTACTACAAGACAATAAATCGCAAAAGGTATCAATGTCTTTGTCTGGAAATATTTCGTCAAGAATCGTACCGAAAAATATGCTGTAATGGCTGCTGCAATTGCTCCTGCAATAGCTTGTCCAAGTATTGCGCTTTCTGTTGTTGTAAAAAGTTCTGGTAATTTTAATAATGCTGCTGCTCCAATAACAGGCGTTGCCAAAAGAAATGAATATCTGGCTGCGTCCTCATGAGAAAGCCCAACAAGAAGTCCACCCGAAAGAGTAGCGCCAGTTCGGGAGAAGCCTGGAAAAAGAGCAATTGCCTGGGTAGCACCAACAAAGAGTGATTGAAACCAATTTAGTTTGGCTATACGAGTATCACTATCTTTAACAATTCCACTGCCAAGAGTTCGTTTTCGTCTTAAAAGCTCTGCTCCAAAAAGCATAATACCATTTAAGAATAGAAATACTGCTGTAATGTGCGGCGATGCAAAAAACTTCTTAAAAGATTCTTCAAATAAAAGACCTAATACACCAGCAGGAATAGTACCGACAATTAAAAGCCACCCTAATTTTGCATCAGCATCATCACTTTTAATCTCTCTTTCTTTTAGAGATCTCAGTACCCCTTTCAGAATTCTTATCCAATCTTTGAGAAAAAAGAAAAATAATATGACTGCTGTCGCAAAGTGAGTTGCCACAATAAATGTGAGAAAAAATGGTGCTTCTTGATTGATGTGCCAACCAAAAATAGATGGCAAAATAACGGTATGTCCAAGACTTGAAATTGGAAATAATTCCGAAATACCTTGCAGTGCACCTAAAATGATAGCTTGCAGGTATGAGATCATGCAATGAGTATACATGAGATTGTCAGAGCTGTACAGTTTTGATATAGTGACGATATGGACCTACGTAACCTTCAGGAAAGAGTGAAAAAACACACTGAGAATGTGAAAATTGACTATCAACTTGCAACTCCTCGTGAACAAGAAGTCTTGGCCAAAACAGTGAAATTAAATGAGGAAGTTGGCGAGCTTTGTAACGATATTCTTGCAGTATTAAAGTTGCAAAGAAAATCCAAACTTGAGAAATTTGATAAGCGAAATTTCTATGAAGAGTTTGGTGATGTCATCCTCTCGACTATTCAACTTGCTACTGCTGCGGGTGTTGATATTGATAGAGCAGTTAATGACAAATTAAAGAAAATTGAAGAAAGGTATGCAAAAGACCACTAATTCTTACGGGCGTATTTATGACGTTGTCAAACATATTCCTGAGGGAAAAGTTATGACATATGGACAAGTTGCTCGCATTGCAAATGTTGCAACACCAAGAGTTGTTGGATTTGCCCTTCATGTCAATCCCGACGAGCAACATATTCCTTGTCACCGCGTAGTCTTTGCTGATGGTTCTCTGACTCAAGGTTATGCGTTTGGTGGAGAAGGAGTCCAAAAAGAAAGACTTCTGAAAGAAGGAGTAGTCTTTACTCAAAAGGGGAAAGTAGATTTAGAGAATTCATTATGCCGCACGCTCTCCAACTCGTGATCCCCACCGTCTTGATTTTCGTGCATCTAGCAAACTCTCCCACCGTATACATTCTCTTCCAAAAGAGAGTGCCAAACCAATTTGTGTAACGGGTCCTGCAGTTGCTTTATCTGCTGGTCCAACATCACACAAAACAAAATGGTAACCATCATCAAATTTGTGGAGAGCAAGATTGCCGTATCCCCACAAATCCATAATTAGCCCGGCATCATACATGTAAAGAAAGAAATCTTCAAATTGTTGAAATTCTTTGGAAAGCGCAGCTCTTTCATCTGGAGTTAATTTTAGTTTTTTTGCTTTTCTGTAGGGGATCAACCCTTCATAATACCTTTGGACAAGGACGACTCTTTCTTTTCCATCAGGGAGAACCTCTCCCGGAACATGAAAGAATGCTTGTTGCTCGGTAATCAGATGAGGTAAATGAAATGTATCCCTGGCAATAGTGCGAATTGTCTCTAGATGTTGCTGTGCTCTTTCAGCATCTTCTGGAGTATTTCCGTACCCAAAGCCTTCGACTGGACTTTCATCATGGTTAACTTTTAATACAATCGGACCACTACGATAGGTAACACCATTCCATCCTCTTCCAATTTCCTTAGGAGCTTTAGTTGGCAAATCACCAAACTGCTGCATAAATGGCAATGCACGCAAATAATTAAGCACAGATGAGGATGTTTCTGCATGTGGAGATTCTAATCCTATTCGTCTTGCAACTGCTCTTGGAATTCGAGTAGCAAAGGAACGAGCTTCATCGCCAAGTGTTGCACGCTGATCTTCAGGCATAATCAAGGCGTATCATACTCTTCTGATCTTGAAAAAGCAAAATGTTGCACCTAATGACACACGCACGCACTCATTCTTTTGCGAAGTTAGGTACCAAAACTCCTGATAAAATGAATAATCCTCCCCACAGAATTGCTGTTGGCAATGATTCGTGGAAAAGAATAAAAGCAAATAGTGCACCAAAAATTGCTTCAAAAGGCATAATAAGACTTCCTATATGAACATCCACATGCCTAAATCCATAAATAAGAAGAAAGTCTCCAAAAAATTGAGTGATACCGTATAGCACCAATCCCAACCATCCAATGGTAAATCCAAAATGAGGAACTGGTTGACGATACACTAATGCAAGAAAAAAATTAACCAACAAAATTCCACTTGCATCAAGGGCAATCAACTGTAATTTCGGATACTCATGAGAAATCATTTTTGGAAATATATTCCATCCAGCTGACACTATTCCTGTCACAAATCCCAGAATTAAATAAGCAATTGATCCACCTTGCAATTGTCCTCCATAAATAATACATAATCCAATAAGTGAAAGTGTGATTGCCAAAACCTTTAATATGGTTAACTTTTCTTTTAAGAATACTGTACCTGCAATATAGCTACTAATAGTTGCACCTGCGTAGAGCAAAAATAAAGCTGTCCCGATAGCAATATGATTAAAGGAAATGAAAATAGCAATAACAAAAAAAACATCACATGCTATCCATGCTGTTATCCATTTAATATCCTTTTTGGCAATAGATTGCCATTTTTTTGATGTAATAAGAATTCCTATAATCGCAAGGGACAAAACAAAAACATTTCTTACCCAATTTTGTGAAAATACTTCAAATTGAGTTGCCATCATCCTGCTATATATGCCATAAAGTCCATACATAGCTGTACACAAAAATAAAATTCCTATTCCTTTAGCTCTATTTATACGCATACCATTATTATCTTATTGTATCCCACTATATACAACAGGCATTCCTGCTTGCTTATTACTACCAAAACTCTTATCATAAACGTATGGATTTGCCTTTTTCATATCAACAACTTGCAATTAAAATTTCAGAAGTTTTTACTCACCAAGAAGATTATCAACTTGCCAAACATATTCAAGAATTTAAAAATGGAGACACTTATTTAGGTGATTTTCTTGTTTATTTTATATTTGAATCACATGGAGAAAATCCTCCTACATTTTACACAGTCAACAGTCCATATGACATGGTAACGAAAAAAGCACCACAACAAGCACTTGTCTTTGAAGATGGCAAACTTATTTTCAATGAAGACTACACAGAATATGTGACGGTACGTACCGGAGTCATGGATGGATTATTACTTAAAGCATTACAAGTGAAATCCTTGACTGATAAAAAGATTTTATATCTTGGCACTGGACCTGTCGCACAACATTCCTTAAAAGCTCTAAAAGAAATATACCCAGAAATAATTCAAGTAGATTTTAATAATCGGACCAAAGACAGTGGAAAATTTGGTGATATTGCAAAAGAATTAGATATAACAATCCAATATGTTGATCTTTCTGATGTTAGTACATATGACTATATTTTCTGCCATACAAGTTCACTAGACCCTGTTCTCACAGATGATCATTTTAAACAGATCAAACAAGGAGCGCTAATAACAACCTATGTCACAATGGGCTCTGAGAATGGCGAAATTATCGATGCATTTTATGATAACACGCAAGCAAATATTATTATGGATTGGGAGCAGACACCAATTATGGCAAAAGAATTAAAGAGAGCAATGGATAGTGGGAAAGCAAATAATGTTGTTGTTTTAAATGATGTGCTTAATGGAAATTACAAATCAAATTCAAATGCCCGATATACTCTCTATAGAAGTGTGGGAACTCCAATGCAAAATGTTGCACTGTTAAAAATCCTTCTGCAAAAGTAACCTTTTTTTAAAGGTTATCTGAAATTTTAGATTTTAATTCATGAAGCAATATCTTCGTGGAGCAAAGGGTGACTTTGTTGTCTTTCCGATATAACTCTCTCAACAACATGTCCAACAAATTCCGGAATATCTAATTCTGGCACATCTCCCAAAACCTCTTTTTTATCCCGTAGTGCTCTTATACTAGCAAGTTTGTATTGTTGGGCAAGATGGTGTTCTCCAATATAAGCTCTCAATGATGCTTGTCTATCATAAGCACGTGCAACATAACCATATCTTATTGCTTTTAATTGCCTCTTAACATTACCATCATACGCACTCAGGTCTGGCATTTCTCCAAGTCGCAGAAGTTGAGTGAGCATACGCAATTCATCAGTCTGCATCACATCATTAAAAATGCCATGTCCCTCTTCTGAAATTTCTACTGTAAAGAATGATCTTCTTTGTGATGAAGGGCGAGTCCTAATTCCATACCGTTCACCCAAAGCATGTACAACATACAGTGATGGATGACCATCTCGCAACTCTCCAGTAAAGATTTCTTGTTGACCTGTCGCGTAGAAAAATCTCTCACTCATAGCAAGGCAAGCTATTATACAATAACTGTGAGGATTACAAAACTATTTTTCCATCTACTATCTTGGGGACAATTGTATCTCCGGGTTTGATCTTATTTTCAACAATCCTTATTGCAATTTCATCAACCAATTTTTCTTCAATAAGTCGTCTTAAAGGTCTTGCACCAAAGACTGGGTCAAATCCTTCTTCAGCAAAATACAATGCGACATCTTCACTAAAATCTAATTTAATATTATTCTCCTTCATTCGTTCTGCAACTTTTTCAAGTTGTAATTTTGCTATTTCCACTATTTCCTTTGCAGAAAGACTATTGTAAATAATGACATCATCAAGTCTATTTAAAAATTCAGGCTTAAAGAATTGATGGAGAAGTTCCCATACCTTTTTCTCCATTTCTTTTTTCTCTTTTCCTGCAAATTCTTGGATAATATCACTCCCTAAATTACTTGTCATAATAATAATAGTATTTCGAAAATCTACTGTTACTCCTTTACTATCAGTCAGTCTTCCTTCATCAAAAATCTGAAGAAAAAGATTAAATACTTGTGGATGAGCTTTTTCAATTTCGTCTAACAAGACAACTGAGTAGGGCTTCCTTCTCACTGCTTCTGTTAATTGTCCACCTTCTTCATAACCTACATACCCAGGAGGCGCACCAATAAGTCGTGCAACAGTATGCGACTCTTGATATTCACTCATATCGATTCTCGTAATTGCATGCTCATCACTAAAAAGAATTGTTGCCAAAGCTTTTGCAGTCTCTGTCTTTCCCACTCCAGTTGGTCCTAAGAAAAGAAACGATCCAATAGGTCTATTTTTTTCACCAAGCCCGGATCTATTTCTTCGTATCGCACGAGCTAATACTTCCAATGCTTCTTTTTGTCCAATAACTTTTTCTCCTAACTCTTCTTCCAAATGAGAAAGTCTTTCCGCTTCTGATGCAAGCATTCGGCTAACTGGAATTCCTGTCCAGCGACTGACCACTTTTGCAATATCTGCTTCATCAACTTCTTCTCTTAAGACCCGTTCTTCTGCTGGAACTTTGTCTAATTCGTCTTGCAATTCTTGAAGCTCCTTTTCTAAAGCTGGCATTTTCCCATATTTTATTTCTGCAGCTTTTTCAAGAAGGATTTCTCTTTCTGCTTGTTCGAGTTCTATACGAAGTGCATCTATCTTTGCTCGCTTTTCTTGTAATTTTTGAATAATATCTTTTTGCTCACTCCAACGCTTTTCAATTGCAGAGGCTTTCATTTTCATTTCGGAAAGAGCTTTTTCTTCTTGCTCTTTTTTTGATTGAGCAATGTCAGTCTTTTCTTTTTTGAGAGCTGTTATAGCAATTTCACCTTGAGTAATTTTTCTTTTTAATTCATCGAGTTCTGCTGGCATGCTTTCGGTCTCAATTTTAATTGCAGCTGCTGCTTCATCAATTAAATCTATTGCTTTATCTGGAAGAAATCGTTGAGGGATATATTGCGCAGAAAGCTTGGCTGCTGCAATAAGTGCGTTATCAGTGATGCGAATACCATGATGTAATTCATATCGCTCTTTAATCCCTCGTAATACTGAAATAGTATCTTCAATGGTTGGTTCATCAACAATGACAGGTTGAAATCTTCTTGCCAGTGCCGGATCTTTTTCAATATATTTTCGATACTCATTAACAGTTGTTGCTCCAATTGTTCGAAGTGCACCTCTGGCAAGACTTGGCTTAAGAATATTTGCTGCGTCTGTTGAACCCTCTGCTGCTCCCCCACCAACAACTGTATGTAACTCGTCAATAAAGAGAATGAATTTCCCATCAGATTCTTCAACAGCTTTAATGACACCCTTCAATCGTTCTTCAAATTCGCCTCTAAATTTTGCCCCAGCAAGAAGGGCTGCAAAATCTAAAATACAGACTTCTTTTTCTTTTAAAGTTGTTGGTACCTGACCTAAAGCAATTTTTTGAGCTAGCCCTTCAACAATTGCTGTCTTTCCAACACCAGGATCTCCTATCAAAACTGGATTATTTTTGGTACGTCTGGAAAGGATTTCCATGACACGTCGAATTTCTGTCTCACGCCCAACAACAGGATCAATTTTACCCTTTTTCGCTTGAGCAGTAAGATTAATCGTAAATTTTTGTAATGCTTCTTCAGGAGAAACAGGTTTTAATAAATCTTGAATATTTCCGTCCATGTATGTATTGTAGCAATTTTAGCAGAGTTGTCAAGTGAGTGCCAAGTTGTTGGATTTATCTTGGCTCAAACATATTTGTGTGCTACCATTAATAAATGAAACGAAGTCTCCTTGACCTCAATGTGCTTCATATTCTCAACGATGGATTCAAGGCTAGTCTAGTATTACTTCTTCCTTTTATTGCAAAAGACCTCGCTCTTTCTTTGACACAAGTTGGAGGCCTTGGAGGAGCAGTAAGTGTTATACAAATTATTCTTGCCCTTCCTGCTGCACTCATTGCAGCCAGACTAGGAGGCATGAAAACTTTACTGATAGCCATGTTTCTTTATGGGCTCGGCTATCTTGGAACATCTCTTGCTCCTGCCTTTCCTTTTTTAGCAATTGCATTTTTACTGGCAGGTACTGGCTTTGGTGCATTTCATCCTATTGCGTTTGCTCTTCTTGCTCGGATAGTGAAAAAAGAACGGGTTGGAAGGACTCTTGGTAATTTCACCGCTCTAGGAGATATGGGTATTGTTGCTATGTCTAGTATTCTAACATTGCTTGTTGTGAGGATTGGATGGAGACCAACAGCATTTCTCTACGCCCTTCTTCCCTTTATTCTTCTTCTGATTTTATGGAGAAGGAAAGATAATCTTATTGTTCAGAAGAAAGAAGCCAAAAAAATAGCAAGCGGGATGCACTTACGACACAACTATGAATATATTCTATCTATAGCTGCATCAGCAATTGACTCTTTAGCCAGTGCGTCAATTTATCTTTTTATGCCATTCTTATTTTTGGCAAGAGGAGTAACCCCTGCTTTTCTCGGAGTTTTCACTGCAAGTTATTTTGCAGGTAACATGTTGGGCAAAACTTCTCTTGGGAGACTATCTGATGTTGTTGAAAAGGCACACGTCTTTATAGCAGCAGAAGTTGTTATGGCTGTATTTCTTGTGCTTATTGCAATGACGCACTCGTTTGTCTTAATGATTATTTTTTCTATCATTCTTGGAGCTATGACCAAAGGAACAGGACCTGTGGTTACCACGATGGTTACTAATTCTCTTGAAAAATATCCTCATCTTGAAAAAGCATTTGGCATTGGATCTGTTATTTCAGGAGCAGGATCAACACTAGCTCCTCTTATTTTAGGCTATGCTGCAGATAGATACGGTATAGAAAGTGCATTTTTTGTCTCTGCGTGTTTTGCTCTCTTAGCGACAATCCCGGCAATTGTTTTGCTAATACACAAAAGAAGAAAATAATTATCTTGAGGATTTGCGGATAACTTTTGCAACATTTACTATTTCCAAAACTTGACCATCATCTGTTTCAATTTGATTAGCTCCAGAAAGTCTTTGATATTCAAGTAGATAATCTGACAATGCAAATTGCTTATCTTTCAATTCTGCTTTCATACTTTTCACTTTATTGGAAAGAGTCATCATAGCTGGCTGTTTCATGATCTGTTGCTTTGTCGTATTTTTTACTTTTGTTGCCTCCTTTGCTTTTGCCTCATTCTCTCGATATACAGGATCATTTTGGAATCCATCATTTATCATATCTTGTTGTTTTTTAACTTCCACTCGAAGCTTATCAATACTTTTAACATGATTTTTAATAAGTTCATCAAGACTCGTAAGGACTGTTGCATCACCTTCTACTGGAGTTACATCGTCTGAAGCTTCTACTATTTCAGCATCCTGGACATCCATATTTTCTGAGGTATTTTGTATATCATCCATAGACTAATACTATAAAGAATTATTTTGGCATTAACAAGAGGCAATTTAGGATCTTTTTTTTATATCTTTAATATCCTTATGCATTTTTTCTGTCAGCTCATCTGCAGCAATTTTGATTTTGGTTTCGATATTTTCTACTTTTTTGTTAAGAAAATTCCAAACTTCGTCATGATTTTCTTGTGCAAGATATTGAATAAATACTTTTTTATCTTCTGGTGATAATTCAGAAAGAATAGCATCCAAAATAGTATGGTACAGTGTTGAATCAATAAGAGAAATAAGATGTATTTTTTGTTCATCTGATAGTCCTAGCTTATCTATTTCAATCAGCAAAGTATCTACAGAGACGATATGACTATAAAATTGTTTTTTCATTTATTTATATTGTACAGGACCTAATGGAATTTTGTTATCTGGGTCATCAATAAAAAAATACAAGACAGGCCCTTTTGCTGCCCCATCAACTCTTTCTAAATAATTCATGACTTCTGGCGAACCACCAAGACTTTTTCCCGTAAATTCTCCAGGCCCGGCGTCTCCAATATCTGCAACAATTGCTTTCCCATTTTCTGGATTCACGACAAGCATCTTCCTATATTTAAAAAATGCATTCATTTCTCGCACATTCTCATTATAGCCAGGGGCAAGAAATGTCTGAACTGCAATATAATACTTTTCCCGCAAATTATCTTCTTCAGTCATTTGACTCTGCGAAGGGGCAAAGTATCCCCATGCACCTAACCCTGGAGCAATACCATACTTTGCATATTTTTGTGCGTCCTCTTCCGTATCAAAATGAGTATAGATATTATCTCCTGGATAGCGATATAAATTTTGCTCTTGTCCAATATAGCCATAACTTCTATTGAGACGCTTTCCTTGAAGTTCTGCAGTCACAACAAATCCCATTTTACTTGTCAAAAGTTGCGTTATTTGTGATTCTTCATTAGGAGTAAGTGGTCGTACCTCAGGTGGAACATATTGTGTTAGGTCAAGAATAAGAGATGACGTTGAATCAAGATCCCGAAAAGTCTTCACATTTGCAACTGCAGTAGTTGTTGAGTGAAGTGGCGATGGTGAGGAAAGCAGTAAAGTAATTCCAGCAAGAGAACCAACTGCGAATTGCCTACTGTGTTCTGTTAGATTGTGAAGAATTCCTCCATGCTTATACCAGAGATTTTCCTGTATTTTCTGATGTCTTTCAGTCCACTTTTTAGCAAGCTCTTCGTACTGAGACTTCTTTTTCTTTTTGAAGAAAAACATAGTTATTTTCATCATAGCAAATTTTTACATGAATGACATTGCTATAGCTACAAATTAAGGTTATACTGCACCTATGCAATTACCTGAGAAGCTTCGCGAGCATTTAGAAAGCTTTTTGCCAGAGGAGAAAAAGGCAGACATTTTTGCAGCATTAGAGAGCCAACATGCTGTTACCTTTCGAGCCAACACAATAAAAATATCTGGAGCAGAACTTATCCAAAAGCTACAACAACACGGATTTACACTAGAGAATGTATCTTGGTATAAAGATGCATTTATTCTTACTAATAAATCGAAAGAAAACCTTATAGATACAGATGAGTACAAAAATGGAGAGCTATATATTCAAAATCTTTCTAGTATGATCCCTCCTGTAGTCTTGGACCCACAAGAGGAAGATATTGTATTAGATCTGACTGCTGCCCCTGGTAGTAAAACGACACAACTTGCGGCACTTATGCATAATAAAGGGACTATTGTTGCAAATGATAAAAGTCCAAATAGACTATTTAAAATGAAAAGTATTCTTTCTCAGCAAGGAGTTACTAATACAACAACGCTTGCAATCCCTGGTGAATTTATTTGGAAAAAATATCCTGAATATTTTGACAAAGTACTTCTTGACGCTCCTTGTAGCATGGAAGGAAGAATATCTGAAGGAGAAGAAGATACTATTGCCGAATGGTCACCCAAAAAAAATCATCAATTATCTAATTTGCAAAAATGGCTTCTTCGCTCAGCAATTAGTAGTACCCGTGTTGGAGGAACAATAGTTTATTCTACTTGTGCACTTTCTCCCGAGGAAAATGAAGAAGTTATAGATTATATCTTAAAGAAGGAAAAAGGAGCAGTCGAAATAGAAAAAATACAAATCAACAATCTACCAACAGATCCTGGTCTCTTATCTTGGAAGCATAAAATATTTGATAAAAGTCTTATAGATACTGTAAGAATATACCCTAATCTCGTTATGGAAGGGTTTTTTATTGCAAAATTGAAAAAATTAAGGAGTAATATAGTATAATATGTACTCCTCTGTAGAGAGGTATTAATATTGCCCCAAGATCAACCACAAGTATTATGGAACAATTACTAGAACAATTATATATGTCAGGGTTGCGTTTTTTAGAACCGATGACACCAGAAAGTACTTATAAAAGAATTGTTGACGAGGCATTAAAACTAGTCAATGCAGATTCTGGAGCAGTATATGTAATGAAAGGGCGTGAGCTAAAGAAAGCATATACATCTTCCAAATCCTTAGCAACGCTTCGACATAGAAAGCATGGATTTACCTATCAAGCTTGGCGCTATAAAAAGCCATTTATTTTATCTTCACAAGATATATATGCTGTACATCCAGAATTTAAAAAGATACAACTCAAATCATTTATGCTCATGCCTATTTCCTACGGAAAAGAGGTCATCGGAGTACTTACTTTACAATCAAAAAAAGAAAATTATTTTACACATGAAATGCTAAAACTCATTAGGTTATATACCTCGATGGCATATTTATCTATTCGAAAAACTCAGTTATATGCGCAAGCCAAAGAATCTCTAGAGTTACAAGATTTGCTTATTGCTATGACTTCACATGAGTTAAAGACTCCATTAACGACAATTTCTATCTATTCTCAAATGCTTGAGAAATCATTATCTAAAAGAGCTAAAATCAATCCTATTTGGGTGAAAGAAATAGGTTTTGAAACGAAAAGATTACAAAAACTGCTTCATGAATTATTACAATCAAATGTCATAACAAATAAAAGCTTTCAATATGATTTTTCTCCATATAATATACACACGCTCCTTGAGAAAGTTCGTCTTAACTTTTTAGCCAATTATCCAAATTATCATCTTGAAATAAGAAACTCTTTGAAGAAAGAGGAAGGGATGCTGACAGGAGATTTTGATAAAATCTTGCAAGCCTTTAATAATATTATCGGAAATGCAGCAAAATATTCTCCACCTTCAGCTCCAATTACACTTTCCGTAGAATTAGAAAAGAAAATTATTATTCTAAAAATTATCGATCAAGGAAAAGGTATTCCACAAAAGGATTTACCTTTGTTATTTGATAAATTTTATAGAGGTAAAAATAGTCGTCATGAAGGAATGGGAATTGGATTATTTCTTGCAAAAAACATTATAGAAAAACATAAAGGTAAAATAGAGATTACTTCTCAGATTAATAAAGGAACAACTGTACAGATCTGCCTTCCTCTTAAATAATATCCTATGAGTCACGAATATCACTCACCGGAGTCAGAAGCCTCTCGAGGAAAATATGGAATTCTTTATAATATAAGACCTGCAGAGTTGAATTTTCCAGATGCAATAAATTTTCCAGATCAGCTTTTGCATCAATTAGGTACAGCAAGCCGCCTTGTTCTTGTAGGAATGGCAGGAGTAGGCAAAACAACATTACGTCTTCAAATTGCAGAAGCATTAGGAAGACCTTCTCTATCTGTATTATACGATGAAGCAGCAGCACAAGAAAAGGAGGAGAGTGGTTTAGCAAGAACTGCGTTGTGGAGTCCCAGCAATTGGACAAATACCGATCAGCGATTAAGGGAGATGATCGTGACAGCTGAAAATCAACGTCATGATAATGAACTTCTCATTATAGAAATGCCAGGCGAAGGGAAAAGAGCTGGACAAGTGCTTGCAGAAGTTGCCCAAGATATGCAAAGCGAACCAATAGGCAAAACTATTGTTGTAAATGTCGTATCCTCTGATCCAAGGATAGCAATGAGATCAGGGCACGCTCGTCCACGTATTATTACCTCTCCTCCTGAAAAAGTAGTAGCAGTTTTGCGGGACGAATTTCATACTGTTATTACCGTAAATGGAGAGGCCGTTCCTGAAACAGCTGATCCTTATCTTTTAGAAGGACTTGGTAGAAAAATTCAACGAGACTATATGTTTATGGCTCCCAATGAAGTAATTGCACAAATGAGAGCTGAGGAGATGGCTACAACATTGAGGTGGTCTTTTGCCGACCCTTCCAGAAATTATCGGATGGTTGAACAAATTACTATTCCTCCTGTACCAGAAGGAAGTGAAGGAGATTATGATCTTCCTCCTCACTGGCAAGTTCTGTCTAAAGCATCTGCAGGGAGACAACTAGAAAGATTCGATAATTTACAGATAAAAAGAGGCTTATCAACTGTTGTTTTTAATCCCTATACTCAAAAAACAATTTACTTACCAATTTCCCTGCCATAACAATTATTGATTACTGTTTTGCCAGAATTGCATGAAGTCTTCACTTGCTTTTTCATAATTTGATGAATCATAGAGAAATGTCTGCCAATCTCGCTGTGTAGCTACATCAATATGCTTTTGACTATTTTCAACAAATAGAATTTCATTTCCTGGTAGGTGTGCTCTCTCTTCTGCAAGTTGAAAAATTGCCATATCAGGTTTCATAATATGTTCTACTGACGAATCAATAACAACGTCCCATGAAACTTCCGGCAAGATACCACTTTCCTTTATAGCATTTAACATCCCTGGATACATATTACTGAGAATACCGATTTTTGTAGTCTTGTGAATCTCTTCAATAACAGGCCATATCGACTCATTCTTCTCAAACCTTTTGAAAAATGCATGAAGAAGAGAATAATTTTCTGGAATTTTTGCACCAAATTTTTCTTTAAGTACTGGTAATAATGAGTCTACTTCATCTTTAGTACAGATATCACGTTCAACATCAACCCAAAATTTTTCATATGCTTCTGATGGCTCAATTCCTAATTCTTCACGAAGATCATCCCACTTTTTACTTGCACTAAAATCTTTTTCTACAACTCCGCCGAGGTCAAAATAAACAAATGAGATCATAGAATTAATTGGGGTAGTGGCACTTTTTATATTTCTTTCCAGATCCACACCAACATGGATCATTGCGGCCTAATTTATGCTTCTTATTTGTCTCAGTAACTTCGTGGGAATGTGTATGTGTAGTCCCATCTGTGTGAGTATGTGTATGCTGATGTGTACTTACCTCACTTGCTGGGGTATTTGTTGTTGCTTGAATAGGTTGAGACATTATTGGCTGTACTTGAATTTTGAAGATTCGGTGAATTACCTCATCATCTATTGCTTGCATAAGTTGCTCAAACATTCTGAATGCTTCATTTTTATATTCAACAAGTGGATCACGCTGTCCATATCCACGAAGTCCAATACCCTGTCTCAAATTCTCTATTGCATCCAAATGATCCATCCATAATGCATCAATAACGCTTAGCATAACAGCCCTTTCTATTTGACTTGATACCTCATCTCCCAAATCTTCTACTCTTTTGTTATAGACATCTATTGCAAGATTACTTAAAAAATCAACTTTTTGATTTTGGTCATGTAATTGCTCTAATTGTGTTTGTAACTGTTGTTGGGATTTTTCATCAAATGGAATAATAGTTAAAAAGTCTTTAACAATTTTCTCATTAACGTCTCCATCTGTACTTGTCCCCATAGCAACTGCGACAAGCGTTGCAATAGAACTTTGCATTTTCTCTTTGTAGGATTCTCTCACAATAATTTTGTCATTTGCCTCAAGTGTTTCGCGACGGCGCTTATAGATAATCTCTCTTTGCTTATTCAGAACATCATCATAATCAACAAGATGCTTTCGAATATCAAAATTAAATCCTTCAAC
>PRDT01000074.1 GCA_003173995.1 Candidatus Levyibacteriota bacterium
AAAAAAAGAATGAGGAATTTACAAGAAAAATTATTAGGTAGTGTTGATCTTTTAATAACATATCGATTTACCAAACTCTTACATATCTATTGCACGAGTTATCTTGAAAGTAATGGTATAATCGACATATCTTTAGTTGCATCTAAAGATATACAACCATCACTTGTTGTATTTCTCAGAATAAATATTCCCGTTGGGACATTAGTTCTAACGGGATATTTATATTAAGCTTGAGAGGAAAAATTGGGGAGGAAAAGATAACCCTAGATAGAGTATGCGAGAAGGTGAATCTAAATTGAAAAATAGGTGTCTTTTTCCCCATCACTTAAAAAAAACCTTTTATATACTTCAGAATTCGTATAAAGAAGTTGGTGCTTTTTTAGAGAGACGAAGGAAAGAGGATAGTGAAGATTAAAAGTAAGATAAGAATAATTCATTACACAATAATTGTGATTTAAGTTATAATTTTGTTTGTTTTGAATCAAAATTTCCTTAACTAGTATAAAAAGAATTTTTCCACCTTGTCAAGACCTCAAAGTGTGTCATTTCATTGATCAATAGAAATAAAAAATGTATACTAAATTTCTCAAGATATGAAAACCAAAATTTCAAAAAATATCGGTGAAAAAATTGGGACCTATACAAAATATCAACGAGAGAAAAGGCATCATTCCCTCAATGAATTTGCTAAGAGTATTAATGTTACGACTTCTTTTCTTCTGCGACTTGAAAGGGGAGAATATTCTAATGTTAAATTTGATGTCATTGAAAAAATAACAAAAGGATTTGAAATGACTATTGGAGATTTTCTCTATAAATGCGATATTATTGAAGCATCCAATACCTTACCGCCAATAGATTATTATTTGAAAGAAGCATATCAATTTCCTGAACAAGCGATTGAAGATATAAAGCTTCTCATTGAGTTATTGAAAGTAAAATATAAGAAAGAACGTCATGAATTACGAGAACTGCACAAAGCTTATTGGGAGAAAAAATAAAACGCATGATAGACTTTCTTGAACGCAATATAATTGTACTTTTTGATGAGACCTTAACCTCTGAATGTATTCGTCTCAGTGAGAAAATAAACCAATAAGTCCCTTCAAATATTGTTCTTAACAAGACAGATATGTTACCTCATATGACGCTCTATACAACAAATTTTCCTGCAAAAAATGAGAAGATGGTAATCAACAAATTGCGTGAAATGGCATCTTCTCTTGAAGCATTTCCCGTTACATTTAATAGAGCTGTTGTTGATATGTTGGGTGTTTGGATAAATGCTGAAATAACATCCAAACTCCAATCTCTTCATGAGCATATAGTAGATACACTCAACCTTTTTCGCGATGGTCTCTATGATGAGGGAGAATTAGTAGCAATTGGAGAGAATAAAGGAAGACAGAAAAGTCTCGTGAAGTATGGTATGTGGGCAGCCAAAGATCTCTATATTCCTCATATCACCCTTTCAAGACCTCATGATTCAGCATGTCTTGAGGAGGCATTAAGAGTTTTGCCTTCAGTAATTCATTACACTACAACTATTAAGGAAATAGCTTATGTCGAGCGGGGTATATACCGGACTTGCAAGCAAATTCTTCAGAGATTTAGCCTCAATTAGTAGACAATAGATCTTCCCAAAAGGTTATCAATTTTTTTAATTTGTTCGGAATGAAGTGTTGGTAATAATGAAGTCATAAGTCCTTTTAATGCAATAGTCCGTACTTTATTTAACTCTAGTAAAAATTCATCTTGAGAAAATACAGTGAGGATATATTCTTTCAGCTTTTGAGGGTTTTCAAGTCTAATTTTTTCTTTTATTTTGCTTCTTTGAGTAATAGGGAGTCTATCAATTAAATTGAGAATAGCTTCAAAATAGTTCTGAGATTCAAATTCCTTGATAAATTCCTTTTTATCATCTCTGAAGTTGCTGATGGTGAGTAATTGGGTAACTATTTTGTCAAAATCAAAAGATTGCATAGTTTAATGGTGACTACCACGTTTTTGTAGTGCACTAACCCCTATGGTTATTGCTCCTCCTACCAGATTAAGCCCTCCTTCAGCGGCCAATACAAATGGAACCCAAGGCGCAACTGGTGTTATGAGAAAAGCTGCACCCAAAAGTGCAACACCTGAAATGGTAGAGAGTACACCATATCCCATCAGATTGCGTTTCTTTAGAGCTGCACCCCTTTGATGTTTGTGCGCTTGTGCGGCTTCTGTTGCTGCTTGAGCTGCTTCTTCTTGGCTTTTCAAGAGAAGAGCCTCTGATGCAGGAAGATAGACTGCTTCTGCTGATCGTGCCATACATTGAGTATAACAACAAGAGAGGATTGTTAAAACAGGTTTATTGTTCTTCTCGTGGTTGAAGATCAATGCTGAATCTGGTATACTAGCTCCATTATGCCAGCAGTACAGCGAAGCGAATTCTACTTAGCACTCAATCAAGTCGCCACAGAGCGAGGCGTTGATGTAAATGTCATCTTAGAGACTGTTGAGAATGCTATTCTCGCAGCTTTCCGCAAAGATCACCCAGATGTCACTATTGAAGAATATTCAGTTACTTTAGATAGAAATACAGGGGAAGCCCATGTCATGCATAACGACAAGGATGTAACCCCTCCAGGGTTTGGCCGAATCGCAGCCCAAACAGCAAAGCAAGTTATTCTCCAAAAAGTACGAGAAAAAGAGAAAGAAGCTATTATTAGTGATTTCCAAACTCGAATTGGTAGTGTATTAAATGGTATGGTTCTGCGATTTGCAGGCCCTAATATTATTGTTGATATTGGCAAGACTGAGGCTGTTATGCCTCCTCAAGAGCAAATTAATAGTGAAAAATACCATGTTAATCAGCGTTTATCAATAGTACTTCTTGAAATCCGAGAAGGAACTCGAGGCCAAGAGCTTATTGTAAGTCGTTCTCATCCAAGTCTTTTGGAAGGTCTTTTCAAGCGTGAAGTCCCAGAGCTTGCTCAAGGCAGTGTTGTTGTGAAGGCAATTGCTCGTGAAGCTGGTAGTCGCTCAAAGATTGCTGTCTCAGCAACCCAATCAGGTATTGACCCAGTTGGTAGTCTTGTTGGCCAAAAAGGTGTGAGAGTACAGGCTGTTATTCAAGAATTTAATGGTATGGAGAAAATTGACATCATTCAATGGACAGAAGATACCAAAGCATTTATTGCAAATGCACTCTCTCCAGCAAAAGAACTTACTATTACTGTAGATGAGGCTAATAAGACAGCTTTTGTCAGTGCTCCAGTAGATCAACTGTCCATTGCTATTGGAAAAGAAGGTCAAAATGCACGACTTGCTTCCAAATTAACTGGTTGGAGAATTGAAATTAAGGAAAAAGAAGGTCAAGAAGAAGCAAGTGAAGTTGAAGAAGCTCAGACAGATGTTGCAGCATAAGTATG
Organism: Candidatus Levyibacteriota bacterium; assembly: GCA_003173995.1. GTDB lineage: Bacteria > Patescibacteriota > Microgenomatia > Levybacterales > UBA12049 > PRDT01. The sequence continues at coordinate 3,414 of PRDT01000074.1, forward strand.
AATACGTATTTTGTTTCACCTATTTTCTGCTGATCCTTCTTCACTCTTAGGGAATTTATCATATGAATACATTTGCACCTGTTGTATCAGTTTTGGGCCATGTTGATCATGGCAAAACAACACTTTTAGACGCTATCAGAAAGACGAATGTTGCAGGCCGTGAACATGGTGGTATTACTCAAAAAATTGGTACTTCAAGTATTGAGATTATGCATGACGGCGCAAAGCGTAAAATCACTTTTGTTGACACTCCAGGCCATGAAACATTTGCCAATATGCGAAGTCGAGGCGCAAAAGTAGCTGATATTGCTATTTTAGTCGTTTCAGCGGTTGATAGTGTCATGCCTCAGACAAAAGAGTCAATCCAGCTTATTCAAGCAGCAGGTATTTCCTATATTGTGGCTGTTACCAAAGCTGATTTACCTGAAAAAGATGTGGAAAAGGTAAAGCGTGAGCTTTCCCAAGCAAATGTTTTGGTTGAAGGCTATGGTGGAGATGTGCCTGTTATCGAGGTTTCAGCAAAGACAGGACACAATGTGAAAGAATTATTAGACTTGGTACTTCTTCTTTGGGAGATGAAGCAAACAACCGATACGGTTCATGTGTCAGCTGAAGCTCCCTTCGAGGCTGTTGTTATCGAATCTCGTCTTGATCCAAAGGTTGGTTCACGAGCCTCAATCGTGGTCAAAAATGGCACGCTTAAAGTCAAAGATGAAGTTGTTGCAGAAGGTGTAACTGGCAAGATAAGAGCTTTGATGACAGATACAGGTGCTTCCGTACAAGAAGTTACGGTGGGAGATGGTGTTGAGGTTTTAGGCTTTGAAAAAGTCCCGACTGTTGGAAGTATTGTTAAAAAGAAGAATGAGACACAGACAGCTTCTGAGGCTAATTCATCATCCACTCAGGCTGAAATGCATGAGGGAGGTTTGCCCCTTATGCTTTGTGCTGATACACAAGGAGGATTAGAAGCACTCGTAGCCTCACTCCCAGAAGGAATTAATTTGATGAGGCAAAAAACAGGCGAAATTTCTGAGGCTGATATTTTGTACGCAAAGTCAGTTGGGTCGATTATTCTTACCTTCAATGTGAAGCTAAGAAATGACATTATCCAAATGGCTCGAACAGAAAAGGTACTTGTGAAGAATTATACGATTATTTACGAGCTTTTAGATGAGCTTAAAGAGGTTATGGAGGGTAAAAGACTAGCTGAAATGGAGCAGATTTTTGGTGTTGCGCAGCTTCTAGCGACCTTTCCATTTGAGAAAACCACTGTTTTGGGCCTCAAGGTCATTGATGGGCGTGTGGCTAAAGGTGATAAGATTAGGCTTATGAGAGACGACGAGCCCATAGGGGAAAGTTCTATTGTCTCAGTCAGGCAAGGAAAAGAGACAGTTTCGAAGGTAGAATCAGGCCAAGAATGTGGAATTCTTATCTCTCCCTTACTTGACTTTCGGGTGGGAGATGTGATACTATCCCATAGTTAATATGGATAATACGACATTTCAGCGTATTAAAGACCTCATTATGCAGCACACTGCGATAGGCGTTGCTGTGAAACCCAACCCTTCCCTTGATGATATGGCTGGCGGACTTGGCATGTTCCTTGTTCTTCTCAAGATGGGTAAACAGGTAACTATTGTCTGCCCAACAGACCCACTTGTTGGTATTTCTAACCTTGTAGGTATTGATAAAGTACAAAAGTCATTTGGTACAGGTGGACAAGCTTCTGCAAATGGTGATTTGACTGTTAGCTTCCCATACAAAGAAGGAGAAATTGAAAAAGTTTCGTATACTCTTGAAAATGGACAATTAAATATTGTTGTGAAGGCTGGCCAAAATGGCATGACTTTCCAACAAAGTGATGTTAAATTTGTCCAAACTAGTGCAAATACTGCTGGAGGCCCTATGCCAACACTTTTAATTACGGTTGGTGTCTCATCTCTTAATGATATTGCAGGTGTCTTTAATAAAGCTGAAGCACCAAATACAACCATTATTAATATTGATAATAAAGCGAATAATGAAGGATTTGGAGATGTTCCAGTTGTGAGTCCAAAGTTCTCATCTGTGAGTGAGCAAGTTGCTGATTTCTTAACACTGCTTGAGCCACAAATTGAGTTGGATAAAGATACATCACAAAATCTTTTTGATGGTATTTCATTCTCAACAAAAGACTTTACAGCTCCAAATACCAGTTATTTAGCTTTTGAAATGGCTGGAATTCTTATGAAAAAGGGAGCATCACGAGGAGCTAAGGCTGCAGCAACTGTTCCATCAGGACAACCTGTCAATCAATATTTCCCACCAACACCATCATTTAACGCACCACAACCAGCTCCAGTGCAACCAGTGGGCGCACCACAAATGCCTACATTTCAGCAACCAGTACCAGCAGCACAGCCATTTGTGAATCCACAACCTGTTCAGCCAGTTCAACCAATGGCAGCACCACAACCAATGCCAACGTTTCAGCAATCAGCACCAGCATTTAATCCAGTGCCAGAACAGCCTGCACAACAATTTAGTGCACCAAATCCACAACCAGTACAACAACCAGTGAATGGACAAGCACAACAAGACGATAACCAAGCACCACCAGATTGGTTAACTCCAAAAGTATATAAAGGATCAACCATTCTCTAAAAGCTACTTTACCGTTGCTAAGAACGGAATAACCTGGTATAATAATACGCATGCCTTTAACACCAGTTCAGAAAAAAGACATTATTAAAGACTTCCAACAAGCTGACGGAGATACCGGTAGTCCTGAAGTTCAAATTGCGTTACTTACTTTCAGAATTAATGCTTTAACAGAACATTTGAAGCATCACTCACATGATGTACATAGTAGACGCGGACTGCTTTCAATGATTGCAAAGAGACGACGACTTATTAACTTCTTGGAAAAAATGGATAAGGCTCGTGTCACAACCGTTTTGAAAAAGATTGGACTTAAAAATTAAAAAAGGATATAATTAATTTACTTCGAGTTTGTAAAGAACGAAAGAAAAAAGATACTTCTTACTTACTGCATTAACTCGAAATAGAAAAAGAACGAAAGAATATACATGAAAGTTACCTCACAATCACTTGAATTAAATGGTTCTCAAATGATATTTGAAACAGGCAAGCTTGCTCCACAAGCAACAGCCGCTGTTTTGGGTCGTCATGGCGGGACAGTTGTACTTGTTACCGTTGTTGAAGGCGGCAAGACAGAACTCGATTACTTCCCACTTTCAGTTGAATATATTGAGCATCTTTATGCAGGTGGAAAAATTAAAGGAAGTCGTTGGGTAAAAAGAGAGGGTCGACCTTCAGATGAAGCTATTTTAGCAGGTAGACTTATTGATAGATCTATTCGACCACTTTTCCCTAAAACATTTAAAAATGCTGTACAAGTTGTGGTAACTGTTTTATCAGTAGATGGAGAAAACGAACCAGATATTTTGGCTCTCAATACCGTCTCAGCAGCAATTGCTATGTCTCGCATCCCATGGAATGGCCCAATTGGTGCTGTACGAATGGGATACAATCCTGAGACATCTTCGCTTATCGTCAATCCAACCGTAACAGAAAGTAAAACCTCAACACTTGATATTGTTGTTTCACAGAATAAAGAAAAGACTGTCATGATAGAGGCTGGCGCTTTGCAGGTTACAGAAGATATTGTTGCAGAATCTATTGTGAAGGCACATGATGCGACAAAAGACATTATTGCTGCAATTGAGAAGTTGGTAAAAGAAGTTGGACAAGAAAAAATTGAAGTTGCGCAGGAAGCATCTTTGACCGAGGCAAAAGAACTTTTTGAAAAGACCTACAAAGCAGAAATACAAGCAATTCTGAAGAATAGAGTTGAAAAAGATAGTGACAATGGTATGACGGAAGAGCTTCTCAAAAAAGTTGAAGAGGACATGAAAGCAAAGGATGCAGAAGCAGAAGTAGATAAGAAAATCTTGTCAGCTGCACTTGATGCTGTCATGTACAAAATTATCCGATCAGATATCCTTGAAAAGCAACATAGACCAGACGGTCGAAAATTAGATCAAATTCGAGATTTGACTCTTGAGACTGGTGTCTTACCACGAACCCACGGCTCAGCACTCTTCCAAAGAGGAATGACACAAGCATTAAGTGTTGTAACACTTGGCTCTCCAAGAATGGGTCAACTCATTGAATCAGCAGAAGGAGAAGAAGAAAAACGATATATTCATCACTATTCAGGTCTTCCATCATCATTTGGACAAGTTGGAAGAATTGGTTCTCCTGGACGACGAGAAATCGGTCATGGAGCACTTGCTGAAAGAGCATTAAAGGCTGTTATTCCATCACAAGAAGAATTCCCATACACCATTATGGTGGTATCTGAAGTTTTGTCACAGAATGGATCAAGTTCTATGGCATCTACTTGTGGCTCAACGCTTGCTTTGATGGATGCTGGTGTACCAATTCACAAGCCAGTTGCAGGTATTTCTATTGGCATGATGTCAAATGAATCTAAATATGAGCTTTTGACAGACATTATTGGTCTTGAAGACTTCTCTGGAGATATGGACTTTAAAGTTGCTGGTACTGATAGTGGTATTACTGCAATTCAACTTGATGTGAAAATCCCAGGACTTACCGATGCGCAGGTTGTTCAGATATTAGCAAGAGCAAAGCAAGCACGACTTTTCATTCTTGAAACTATGCAAAAAGTTATTGCTGCACCACGACCAACTGTTTCTACTTATGCACCAAAGATTGCCATGTTGAAGATACCAGTTGATAAGATTGGTGAATTGATTGGTCCTGGGGGAAAGAATATTAAGAATATTATTGCAACAACCGGTGCTCAAGTTGATGTAGAAGATGATGGTTCAGTCAGTATTACTGGTCCAACAGAAGAAGAAGTTAAAGCAGCACTAGACTGGATAGATGGTATGACACGGGAAGTAAAAGTTGGCGAATCATTTACTGGAGAAGTAAAGAGAATCCTTCCATTTGGTGCATTTGTTGAGTTCTTGCCAGGAAAAGAAGGTATGGTCCATGTTAGTAAGATGTCTACGCAATTTGTAAAAGATCCAAATGATGTTGTACATCTTGGAGATAAAGTCAATGTGAGAGTTGTTGAAATTGATGACATGGGACGCATTAATCTCTCTATGCTTTCTGAAGAAGAGCAACAAGCAGAACGGGCGCAGCGTGGTGGTGGCGAAAGAAATGACAGAAATGACAGAAACGATAGAAATGACAGAGGAGATCGCGATCAGGGCCCTCGAAAAATGCACCCATTAGCAATGCAATTTAAGCGTGAACAACGCTCAAGTCAGAGACCAGGCTACGGTAAAAGATCAGACTTCAGAAAATAACATAAGGCTTCGCTTACTTGACTGGTTCTATCAGAGGCTTCATACTAAAGAAAGTAGTTTATGCAAGATATTTTGACATTTATTCCCCTTGGAGGTGTCGGTAGTGTTACTCGTAATATGTATGTGTATCAGTATCAAGACCAAATCCTCCTCGTTGACTGTGGACTTGGCTTTGCTGATGAGACTATGCTTGGTGTTGACTTACTTCTTCCTGATATCACATATCTTCTGAAAGCAGTCCAAAATGGAAAGAAAATTGTTGGCATGCTGATTACCCATGGTCATGAGGATCATATGGGTGCTTTGCCTTTTATTTTGCCACAACTCCCAGACTTTCCTATTTTTGCTTCTCCTTTTACCGCAGCTTTGGCAAATGGAAAATTAAAAGAATTTGGTCTCAATAGGCAGGTTCAAAAGGTATCATTTGGAGATGGACAAGAAGTAAAGATTGGTGCTTTTGCTGCATCATTTTTACGAGTGACGCATTCTGTTCCAGATACTTCTCATATTGTTATTAAGACTCCTGTTGGGGCAATTTATCATGGAAGTGATTATAAATTTGATTTAACTCCTTATGATGGTCAGAAGACAGACTTTCCTCGCATTGCTCAGGCTGGAAGAGAAGGAGTTTTGGCTCTTATGACAGATTGTCTTGGGAGTGAGAGAAAAGGATATACACCATCTGAAGAGGGACTAGATCTTAGATTTGAAGAAGTTATGGCAGCAACAGTTGGGAAGTGTATTATCACAACCTACTCTTCAAATATTAATAGACTCAATCAAGCAATTGCAGCAGCAACAAGAAAGCATAGAAAGGTTTGTTTTATTGGTAGATCTCTTATTAATACTGCAGAGACAGCAAAGAGAATGGGACTTATGCATATTCCAAAAGCAATGGAAGTCAGAATTGATCAACTCAAGCATATCAAAGATCAAGAGCTTCTCTTGTTGGTCGCGGGCAGTCAAGGACAGGAAAATTCTGCAATGACTCGCATTGCCAATGGACAACATAAAGAAGTAAAATTAACACCTCGAGATACTGTTATTTTTTCAGCAGATACTATTCCGGGCAATGAAGTCTTGGTAAATGAATTATTAGACACTATCGCTAAGCAGGGAGTGAAAACCTATTACAGTGATATCACCAAAGAATTCCATGTCTCAGGGCATGGATCACAGCAAGATATGATGCTACTTTTATCTCTTGTTCATCCAAAGTATGTTGTGCCAATTAGTGGTACCTATAAGCATATGGTTGCTTATCGAGATTTGGCCAGAAAGCAAGGTTATTTTGATAATACTATTTTCTTAGGAGAGGCAGGACAAGAACTTCTCTTTTCTCAGCAGATGGCGCGATTTGGACAGCGCTTCCCAACAAAGAATGTATATGTTGATGAAATAAGTGGAGAAGAAATAGAAAGTTATGTACTTCGTGATAGACAAAAATTATCAATGGAAGGCATTGTTGTAGTCATGGCAGAAATAGATTCCAGTACAGGAAATCTTTTGGAATTACCAGAAGTTGTTGCAAGAGGTTTTTCAGAAGGAGATACAGAGGAATTACGACGAATTGTTATAAAAGCAGTCCAAAATAAATTCCGTGTAACAACGGGTAGAGTAACAAATTGGGTCTTTATCAGAAAGATGATTGGAGACATCTGTGAGAAGACAATTCGTGATAATTTGAAGCGTGAGCCACTTGTTTTGCCAGTTGTTATCGAGGTCTAACCTCTTTCTGTTATAATGTAAATCTATGGCTAAGAAAAGACGACGAAAGCTTAAGATGAAGCTTCGAAAAGAAACGATTTATACCCTTTTTGCGTTAGGCTTTATCGTTGTCGGTCTTCTTCAACTTCTTGCCTTTACAAAGCAGGGTGATGTGTTTATTACCCTTAATGATATTCTAACTCGATACCTTGGAAGTCTGCGATTCCTTTTTCCATTTGTTTTTATCTTCTTTGGATTTTTCTTTTTGCAATTTAAGAAATTTTTTCTTTCTCGTCCACATGTTGCTATTGGTTATCTGATTACTTTTATCTCTCTTACTGGACTTTTGAAAACAGGTATTGTTGGAGAAAGACTTTTTCAAATTTTATCTGATATTTTAGGAAATGCTGGCACATCTATTGTTTATATTGCTGGCTTTTTTGTAGGACTTGTTGTCTTTTTTGACACTTCACTTGATGAGCTGATGCAAGGATTTGTCACTGCCTTAAATGTCTTACCACGACTTTTGCCTGGAATTGCTGTAGGATTTTTCAAAACAACCAAGAATCCAAAAGAAAAAGAACTTACCATTAAGCAGCTAGGAATGAAGGATGAAGAAGAGACAAAGGGCAAGAAAAAGCTTCCATTATTTGCTAATGAAACTCCTGCCAAAGAACCTGTGGTGAATAAAAAAGAGCAAACTTCTCTTATCTCAGATAAATTAGTAACCAATCTTCTTACAACAACAAATGGAATTTGGGAAAATCCTCCAATATCACTTCTCGCAGATAGTCCAGGAGCCAAAGCAGAACGTGGAGACATTAAAAAAATAGCATCCACAATTGAAAAAACACTCCAATCCTTTGGAATTGCGGCACGTGTTGCTGAGGTAAATTTAGGTCCTGCTGTTACACAGTATGCACTCGAGATTGCTCTTGGTACGAAAGTCTCAAAAATTACCTCACTTGCCAATGACTTAGCTCTTGCAACAGAAGCTCCATCAGGACAGATTCGTATTGAAGCACCAATTCCAGGACGAAATCTTGTTGGTATTGAGATTCCAAATAGATCATTGGAAGTTGTCCCACTTCGAACAATGCTTTCTTCAGGGATAATGCACAAGAGCAAATCAAAGCTGACTGTTGCACTTGGACTTGATGTCTCGGGAAATCCTGTTGTTGCGGATATTGCGAAAATGCCTCATGTGCTTATTGCTGGTACGACTGGCTCTGGAAAATCTATTTCTTTGAATGCGTTTATTACTTCAATTCTTTTCAGAGCATCTCCTGATGAAGTGAAATTTATCATGATAGATCCAAAACGTGTTGAAATGACAGGATACAATGGGATTCCCCATCTTTTAACACCTGTTATTGTAGAGCCTGAGAAAATTCTTTCTGCACTCAAATGGGCAATGGGGGAAATGGATAGAAGATACAAGTTATTTGCGGAAAGAGGAGTCAGAAATATTGATTCATACAACGAGTTATCAGGATTTCAAGCAATTCCTTATATTATCATTATGGTTGATGAGCTTGCGGACTTGATGATGTTTGCTCCTGTTGATGTTGAAGATGCGATTGCTCGACTTGCCCAGATGGCTCGTGCAACTGGTATTCATCTTGTCATCGCAACACAGAGACCTTCTGTTGATGTTATTACTGGCCTTATTAAAGCTAATATTCCAGCAAGAATTGCCTTTAATGTGTCATCACTCGTTGACTCACGAGTTATCTTAGATGGTCCTGGTGCAGAAAAATTACTGGGAAGAGGAGATATGTTGTATGTTCCACCAGATCAAGCTAAGCCAACTCGTATTCAAGGAACCTATGTTTCAGAAAAAGAAGTACAGAAATTAGTAGGTTTTCTTAAAGAAAAAAGTCCAGTGGTCAACTACACAGAGGAAGTCACTGAGCAACCGATTTTGCTTGGTGGAAAGAAGGGCTCAATCATGGCTACATCAGGTGGAGAATCACATGATAGCTTCTTTGATGAAGCCGTACGAATCGTCTGCCAATATGACAAAGCATCTGCATCTCTCTTACAGCGCAAGCTTTCAATTGGTTATTCACGTGCAGCAAAGATTCTTGATCAGCTAGAAGAAGTAGGGCTTATTGGTCCAGCAGAAGGAAGTAAGCCAAGAGATGTCTTAAGTAAAAACGCAGAAGAATTCTTAGCAAGTCTGCAAGCAGAACAGTAACTACATATCTACTATGATTCGACTTGGAGATAGGCTTCGTGAAGAGCGAAAGCGAAAAGGGTATACAGTTGAAGAAGTTGCAAAAGCAACGAAAATTCGTATTGGTTTTCTTGATTCCATTGAAAAGGGAGATTATAAATCACTTCCATCTGCAGCATATGTCCAAGGATTTGTAAAAAATTACGTTGAATTTCTCGGCCTACCTTCAAAAGAGCTCATGGCACTTTTTAGGCGTGAATTTGATGAAAAAGAGCACTTAGGAGTATTACCAACAAGCTTTACCAGCCCAAAAGATATTGTTGTCAATCAAGTGAGAATCCGACAAACAATTCTCCTTGTCGGGGTTGGTCTTCTTGCTATTGTTATGTATATTTTCTTCCAATATCGTGCAGCTATTTTTAGTCCTTCCTTAAATATTGATAGTCCCAAAGAAAACATGGTTGTGAATTCACAGGCAATTACCGTATCAGGCAAGACTGAACCTAATGTGACCGTGACTGTAAATGGCTTTCCAGCGCTTGTAGATGATAGTGGAAATTTTAAAAAAGATATAACCGTCTTTGCCGGCTCAACAACAATAGCCGTGAAAGCTGTCAATAATTTTGGCAAAATATCTAGTCTTGAACGTCATATAACCGTCATCAATCGCTAATGAAGCTGTATTGACACTCTTTCCATTACCATCTAGAATAAAACTATGGATACTGCCCAAGTATTACTTATTATTGTCATTGTTCTTCTGAGCATTCTTCTTCTTGGTCTTGGAACTCAGGTCTTTTTTATCCTCATGGAATTTCGCAAAACCATTGTTAAGGCAAATAAAGTCCTTGATGATACAGGACTTATCACAGAAAGTGTGAGTAAGCCTATCTCCAATCTCTCAACAATTGCATCAGGAGTAAAATTGGGAGCTCTCGTTGCCAAAATGATAAATGGCAAAAAGAAAGGATCAGATGGAAAATAAGCATAGCTCAGGTTTCATGAATGGTCTGCTTCTTGGCATTATCATTGGTGCTGCATTGGTCTTTTTTCTAGGGACTAAAAAAGGTAAAGAATTACTTCGTACTATTACTGAAGAAGGCCTTGAGGATTTTTCAGAGCTTGGAGAATATTTCACTGAAAATATGGATGAAGAGGAAATGGAGTCTTCATCTGATGCTCCATCTGAAGGACATGTTGTTGAGCGTGCTTCTCGTCCTATCAAACGCTTCTTTAAGAGAAAAAGATAAACCTTTTGCTTCTCTCTATTTTGTCTGATAGAATTTAGTCATTCCATATATGGAAGATAAGATAATTGAATTTTATTACAAATGGGATAGGTTGGAAAAACCTAATGGAGTTGATATTGTCGACTTTAATCTTTTACAAAAACAAGATAACTTTCCTGGAGAATTTCATTCGAGACAAGAAGTAAAAGAAGCATTACTACAATTAATTGATCAATATAAAGCTTTTCCTCAAAAAAATCATTTCATTGAAGCGAAATTAACTGCAGCATTATATTACTTGAATGCTTTAATGGGAGAAAGAGTTGACTTTTATGAATATGTTGAAAAAACAATGGGAGTGAGACCGAAATATGTTCCAGAAGAGATACTGCAAAAACAATTGGAAAAGGTTAAAGATCTTTATAAAGAGGTAGGATATGGATATTCAAAGGAAGAGTTTGAGCGCTTTAAAAAAGAAAATACTCTTTCAAAAGAGGAGATAGAAAGAGATTTTGTTAAAGCTCGAGATATATATTTGCCTAAAATTCTTGCATGGTTAAATTTAGATATTGATCTTCAGTATGAGACACAATTCGTTAATTTGGACGTCTACTGGATGAATTGGACATCGACAGATGCCAAAGGCAATATTCTCTTACGATTTAATACTCATCCTCGAAATGCTTGGTTGAGAGGTTTCCCAGAAACACTGGCTATGCATGAGGTTTGTGGACACGCTATCCAGGCATCCTCATGGAAGCAAGAAATGCACAATGGCAATATTCCTATATCTGCCGGTTTGACTAACGTATTTTCTCCTGAATCGTTTACCTGTGAAGGTATTGGAGATACACTCTCTTGGTTTTACCCAGAACAACTTTTTTCTTCTTTTGGACAATTAGCAGCAAATGCAAGAAATTTACATGTCCTCACTCTTAATAATGCACATATTATGATAAATGAAGGGAAAGGGAAAAATGAAATAAAAGAATATTTAGATACATATATGCCTGGATTTGAAAAAGATGAAACAAGAGACAAAACATTAGATGAAGCAAGGAATGATCCGCTGCTTCGAACATACTTTTATGTATATGGAATTTCTTCATATTACTTAGTACAACTTGCAGAGAAATTAAATGACGAAGAAAAAAAAGAGTTTGTGATAGCTAATTATCAAAATATTCTTACTCCTCAAGAAATAATACAAGGCCACCACCTACAATAAG
>PRDT01000089.1 GCA_003173995.1 Candidatus Levyibacteriota bacterium
TGAAGGGACGAATTATCGGAAAAGAAGGGCGAAATATTCGTGCTTTTGAAGGAGCAACAGGGGTTGATATTGACTTGGATGAAGAAGGTGTTATTCGACTCTCATCATTTGATTCAGTAAGACGGGAAATTGCGCGGCGAGCGCTCGAGGTTCTCCTGAAAGATACTCGTATTCAACCTTTTAGAATTGAAGAAGTTGTTAATCAAACCAAGCAAGAAGTTGAAAAGATTATGTTCCAAGAAGGAGAGACGCTAGCACATGAAGTAGGTGTCTTTAATCTTCCTGTTGATCTTTTAAAAATGCTTGGAAGATTTAAATTCAGAACATCCTATGGACAAAATCTCGTTACCCACTCAATGGAAGTTACTAAAATTGCAACAGCTTTGGCTTCTGAAATTGGAGCAGATGTAAATGTTGCAAAATTGGGTGCACTTTTCCATGACATTGGAAAAGTTGTTGAAGGAGAAGGAAGTCATGTTAAGTTAGGTGTTGAACTTTTAAAGAGATATAATATTCCAGAACCAATTATTAACTGTGTTGCAGAGCATCATGAAGACAAGCCGTTTTCTAGTGTAGAGTCTGTCTTAGTTCACATTGCCGATCAAGTCTCTGGTGGTAGACCAGGTGCAAGATATGAGGATGTTGAAAATTATGCAAAGAGACTGAAGGAAATGGAAGATATGGCAAAAAGTTATGAAGGAGTTGAAGATGCATACGCATTTGAAGCAGGACGTGAACTTCGTGTTATCATCAATCCAGGCCTTTTAGATGATGCTCAGACAACAATTATTGCTAAAAAGTTACGTGACGATATTTCACAAAGACTTGCTATCCCAGGGGAAGTGAAAGTAACTGCTATTAGAGAATTTCGTGCTGTCGTTGGTGAGACTTTAGCTGCCTAATTTATTTTTTCTTCCGATAAATAATAATTTGATAGACTATCGCTCCTGTTGTAATTATCCCAAGCCCTTGTCCTAGTATAACAACCCAGTCTTTTTCAAAAAATCCATGTATTGTCCACAAAACATAAACGAGAAAGGACAATATATAAAATGAAGTTGAAACACCTTCTGTTGATTTTCTTTGAAAATTTTTCCTAATTTGATCTGGAAAACCAACAACTTTTACTAGAATAGAAAGAATAGTTGTAAGTAGTGCAATAATTACTGCAATTTGTAGCATTTATAAGATTATAATACTCTTTCAAACAAATTGATATAGTTTGTTCGATTGACAAGGTAATTGCTCAGTTGTATTGTTAATACAATCTAAATGCTGTCCAGTAAGGAGGTGACAATAATGACCAAACGAGATCTCATCGAGTTAGTTGCTAAAAAAGCAAATCTCACAAATAAAGCTTCTCGAGATTCAGTACAAGCATTACTTAATGCTATTCGTGATTCTTTGAAAAGAGGAGAAAAGGTAGTTATTACCGGATTTGGAACCTTTTCTGTTAGAAAGAGAGCAAGTCGACCAGGTCGAAATCCAAAGACAGGTGCAAAGATCACTATCGCTGCACGAAAGGCTCCAGGATTTACACCAGGAAAAACTCTCAAGAAAGTTGTTCGATAATTACTAGTTTTACACAACTAAAAGAGGACCCTGCATTATTTGCGAGGGTCTTCTTTTTTTGATAAGATAATTTTATTCTTATGGCTGTCATAACGGTTAATCATCTCTCCAAGACATATAAAACGTATCGTAAACAACCTGGGTTTATGGGTTCACTCAAATCGCTTGTTGCACGCGAGTATGAGAGAGTGCATGCGGTTGATGATATCTCATTTCAAGTTGAAGAAGGAGAACTAGTAGGTTTTATTGGACCTAACGGGGCAGGTAAAACAACAAGCTTAAAGTGTCTTTCAGGCCTTTTATATCCCAGTAGTGGAGAAGTGAAGGTGCTGGGATATACACCATTTGATAGAAAGTCCCCTTTTCTTAAACAAATTTCTCTTGTTATGGGGCAGAAAAATCAACTCTGGTGGGATTTGCCCGGAATGGAGACTCTCCTATTAAATAAAGAAATATATGAGGTTTCTGAAAGTCGTTTTAAAGAAGTTGTTCATGACTTGTCAAAAATACTTGAAGCAGAAGATTTTCTCCATATCCCAGTACGAAAATTATCATTAGGTCAGCGTATGAAAATGGAACTCATGGCAGCACTTATTCATAGTCCCAAAGTCTTATTTCTTGATGAGCCAACGATTGGATTGGATGTTGTCATGCAAAAAAACTTGAGAGAATTTATTAAAGAATATAATAGAAAATACAGTGCAACTATTTTACTCACATCCCATTATATGGGAGATGTTGAAGAATTATGCAAGCGAATTATTATGATTAATCATGGGAAAATTCTTTTTGATGGTTTGCTTTCTGATTTGGTAAAGAAACATGCTCCATATAAAATTATTAGTGTGGTCTTGAAAAATGCCCCTAACCCCAAAAAGTTAGAAGAATTAGGAGAAATTAAAAGCTATCATTATCCAGAACTTGTTTTTCGTGTTCAGGCAGAGACATCTGGCCATTCTGCTGCAAAAATCCTGCAGACGCTTGAAGTTGAGGATGTAAATATAGAGGATCCTCAAATTGAAGATATCATTAGAGATATCTTCTCTACTCAACAAGCATAAATCTATGCGGTATGTTAGAATATTTTTTCTTACCTTCCAACAAGTCTTTGAGCAAAGAGGAAGATCTTTTGTCTGGTTTCTCATTTCCTTATGGGGACCTCTCATAACACTTCTTTTTTGGAGAGGAGCTACTAACGGTGGTAAGACTCTTATTGGTGGGTGGAGCTTACAAGAGTTAAGTTCATATTACTTCTTCATGATAATTGCAAGCTCACTTCTTATTTCAAATATAGAGGATGATGTATCACGATTTGATATACAGCTCGGCAACTTAACAAAATATCTTACCAGGCCAATTAATTATTTACATATTAAATTTATTGAAGATATTCCCTATAGAATATTAAAAGGGATATTTGGTGTTATTGTTTGTTTAGTCTTTTTCATTTTATTGAAAGGAAAATTTTTTATTTTTGCTCAAGACATTGCAACAATATTTCTCGCAATTATTATATGTGTCGGAGGGTTCTTATTGTCATATATGTTTAAAATGATTCTAGGTGTAATAGCATTCTGGTTAATAGAAGTTCGTGGCATTTATGAAGCAGTTGATGTTACTATGTTTGTCTTTGCAGGATCTGTTATGCCATTATCATTATTGCCGCATATTATTGCAACAATAGGATATGTACTTCCATTTTCCTATATGATTTACTTTCCTATAATTGCTGTTGAAGGCAAATTGAGTGTAATGGCATTATGTGGAGTAATAAGTGTTCAAGCTGTATGGCTTTTAATCTTCTTTTTATTATATCAATTTCTTTGGATACGAGGAATAAAGAAATTTTCAGGAGTGGGACAATAATATGAAAAAATATTTTATTATATACAGGCATTTAGTATATCTAAGTTTTAGCTCTCTTCTTGCATACAGAATAAATTTCTTTAATGGGATTTTTGCAAGCATTTTGTGGAGTAGCTTTGGACTTCTTTCAACATTTTTACTTACTTCACGTTCACCTCAAGTTTTTGGTTGGACCAGAAATGAGTTGTTGGTTTTGGCATCAGTATATAACATTTTTTTCGGCTTATTTTATTTATTCTTTTCCAGAAACTTTGCTGAACTCACTCGTATTATCCATTTTGGACAATTAGATGGCTACTTACTAAGGCCTATTGATTCGCAATTTTCTCTTACATGTTGGTATCAAGGACTTTATCAAATTGCAAGAATTATTATTGGAACAATATTTCTTGTATATATTCTTTCATTGATGCATATACATATTACTGTTTTACATGTATTATCTTTTGTTCTCTTTCTTATATTCGGAATAATAATTTTGTATTCTGTTTGGTTTATGGTATTAACAACAACAATCTGGTTTACTAATTTATCCAACCTTGTTGACTTCATGTATTCAGTTAACTTGGTCACTAAGTATCCTCAAGAAATGTATAAAGGATTTTCACAATATCTTTTTATTGCAATTTTCCCTCTAACGTTAGCAATTGTTATTCCTGTAAAACAACTTATTGAGAAAATTATTTTAGGAGATATTGCAAGTCTTATGATAACTGCAATCTTGCTTTTTATTGTTTCTCGAAAATTTTGGCAATACGCATTGCGATTTTATACAAGTGCAAGTGGGTAAATATGTCTAATTTGAAGTCATATTATTTAGTGGGGAGGAATACCTGGGATGAGACGGTATCTTACCGTCTTAATTTTATGGTTTGGCGTTTGAGAGTTGTTCTCCAACTGCTTACTACATATTTTTTATGGTTCACTATTTTACCCTCTGGAAAGTACTTTGCAGGATATAACCAATCAATGATGTTAACCTATATTCTGGGTACGGCTATTTTGAGCGCATTCATTCTCTCAACGAGGACATCATCAGTTGCAGAAGATATTACTCAAGGGACACTATCTAATTATTTAATTCGTCCTCTTAATTACTTTTGGTATTACTTTTCTAGGGATTTAGGAGATAAAGCAATGAATATTGTGTTTTCAATAGGAGAAATTAGCGTTATTGTCTTATTTTTTCATCCTCCTTTTTATATTCAAACAAATATTATTTATCTGGTAGTTTTTTTTATATCTCTTATTTTTGCAATAGTGCTAAATTTCTTTTTTAATATGATTTTGAGCTTTATTGGATTTTGGAGTAATGAAGTGTGGGCTCCTCGGTTTATTTTTTATATACTCTTAACATTTTTTGCAGGTGGACTATTTCCATTAGATATTTTACCAAGACCTCTTTTCATTTTCTTCCAGCTATTGCCATTCCCTTATCTTCTCTATACACCAATGAAGTTATACTTAGGTACTCTTAATATAAATCAGTCTTTTCTTAGTCTTCTCATAGGAGGATTGTGGACGATAGGGACATGGATTATTGCAAAGCACATTTGGAGGAAAGGACTCAAATTATATGGTGCAGAGGGAAAATAGTTTTAGGAAATATATAATTATATGGTGGCGTTTTACCCTTGAGGCAACTCAAATAGCTTTTGCTTCACGATTTGGTGCAATTATTTTTATTATAGGAAAATTATTGAGATTTGTATTTCTTTTCTTTTTTGTACTATTACTTTTCTCAAAAACATCTTCTATAGCAGGGTACTCTCTCAAACAAATGATATTTATTTTTCTTACATTTAATATTATAGATACAATCCCTCAATTTTTGTGGAGAGATGTTTATCGTTTCCGTGGACAAATTGTTAATGGATACTTTGATCATACATTACTAAAGCCTATGTCTCCTTTATTTAAGTCACTTTTTGGAGGTAGTGATATTTTCGACTTATTTATTCTTATTTTACTTTGTATTGCACTTTATTTTGGTTTTCAATATGCAGGTACTATTTATATACAAAATATTATTCTTTATATTTTACTTATCATTAATGCTTGTCTTATATCTCTTGCTTTCCATATTTTTGTATTGTGTTTGGGCATCCTCACAACAGAAGTAGACAATGCCATTATGTTGTATAGAGATTTGACACAAATGGGAAAATTTCCGATAGATATTTATAAACAACCATTACGAGGTATCCTTACCTTTGTTATTCCGGTCGGCATTATGATGACATTTCCTGCAAAAGCACTTATGGGATTGGTAAGTATCCAAGGAGTCATAATATCATTTCTTATAGGTGGAGTGCTTGTGTTGATAAGTTTGCGCATATGGAGGTATTCTCTTAAGCATTATACCAGTGCAAGTAGTTAGAAAATGCTATAATGAAAAAAGCATGACAATACGAATAAGGACACTTTTCTTTCTGAGTCTAGGAATAATAGGCGTTTGGCTTCTTTTTGCTGCACACGCAGTCTTGTATCCATTTGTTTGGGGAGCAATATTTTCATATATTTTTAATCCACTCGTTAATATTTTTTCTATAAAATTGCGTTTTCCAAGATGGTTAGCAGTTTTTATTGTCTTCCTTTTCCTTTTACTTACTGTAGCTATACTAGGTACTCTTATTACGCGTCAATTGTTCCAAGAATCATCGGAGATTAAAGATTATTTACTACATTTTTTTGATAATACAAAATCACAGATAAATACACTCCCAGATTGGCTAAGGCCTACAATTTACGAAATGATAAGCTCTTTACAAAAGTATCGTTTACCAAATTCACTTTCACTGTTACCATTTTTCCCAAGAGCAATTTCACGAATTGTCAGCTTTTTGATTTTTCTTGTATCAGGCTACTATTTCTTGAAAGATGGTAATGCAACATTTGAAAAGACTATAGCTCTTATTCCTTCTCGATATAAAATTGATGTAGAGATTCTCTTGAGGAGAATTAATACAGTCTTAGGAGGATATTTACGAGGTCAGATATTTTTGGTTGTTTTAATGTCAATAGTGACCTTTCTTGCTTTATCTATCCTAGGAGTGAAATTTGCAGTATTTCTTGCTGTATTTTCGGGATTTGCTGAAATAGTGCCTCTCATAGGGCCAATTGTCGCAGCTACATTGAGTGTTTTGGTGGTTCTGTTTACCGGTAATCTTCATTTTGGATTAACCCCTATGAATGGAGCAATTATTGTTATTATTTTATATTTCATCTTAAGACACGCAGAGGATTATTTTGTTATTCCACATGTAATGGGAAGGATTACAAAATTACCACCTTTTATCATTTTTCTATCTGTAGTTATAGGAGGACATTTGGGAGGTATATTAGGGCTTATTATTGCGGTACCTGTTGCTGCAATAATCAAACTGCTTTTGGAATTTTCTCTGGACCAGCTTAACGAAATTAAAAAATCCTAGGAAGTGAGTAAGCCAGATTCTGTTTTTATCACAATCTCTCTCAGAATGTCGTTTCATTCTGCCCAGCTTTAGTCTGGGTGCCCTCAACTTTGATGCACGGTAAGACACGAATACATCTTTCGGAGGTTGCAGTGGGTGGGATTGCCCGTTTCATACCTACTCGTCTCTGTTGCTCTCAAATTGTGTTACTTCACAATCTGCTTTTCTTCTTATATGTAGGTAAAAAAAGAAAAGACCAGCTATTTCTAGTCAGAGCTTACGCCCCATCCCCAGTCTTACACCTGTCTGGACTTTCCTCTATGTATCCAATGATACACAGGAGTGATTCTTCTTCCTAGGATCACGGTAATTATAGCAAATTTGGGTTGAGATTGCTAATTTGGTACATTAACGAAGCTAGGAGAGTGTTTTACATAGCATTTTATACTCACAATTTTGACAAAAGATGCTCACACTGCATTGAAAATTACTTTTTGCTATTTCTTCTGATTTTTCAATTAGTTTTGCTTTAGCGCTCTCTAATTGCTCTCGGGTTCTGGTAGTAGACAATTTAATATCTCCTTCTAAATAATGCAGCGATAAAACAACCTCATCAGGTTGTCGATTAAAGATAGGATCACGGATTTCAGTTGCTGCAAGACCATAAATAGTAAGTTGAAGATTACTATTCAGTTCCTTTTCATCAGGTATATTAGTACCTGTCTTATAATCAATGATTTCTAACTTGTTATCAGCAAGCCTATCTATCCTATCGATGCGTCCGCCTATTTTAAGAGATCCATTTGCAGAAAATTGAAAGGGAACTTCAAGTGCTATAGGTAAATGAGAAGGTTTATAATTATTCTCTATATAATGTGAAATAAGAGAGAGAGCTTTTTTATATGCTTCTTTCTCATGAGCCTTTTCTTCGTATCCAACTGGACTCCAGTTTTCCTTGAGTATTCCTTCAATGGTATCTATTGTTGGCTTATTACCCTGAACTGCTTTGAGATAAAAGTCTTTTAGGACTGAATGAATCGTTGTTCCAAAGACCTGAGAAGAGGTTTCTTCAACCGGAATGTGTAATATATAGCGCAACTTATAATGTAACGGACAAATATCAAACGTCTGAATTTGTGAATAAGAAAGATAGGTAATAGGATATTGTGTGATAATTTCTTTATTTTCAGATTGTTGGGTTGTTACATTTGGGAGAGTAAGTTGTAGATTTTTCTCTTTATTACCGGTTGTTACTAACTCTAGTGCTTCTTTTCCAAGTGCTTCAATGACAAATGGAGAGATCTTCCTTTCTCTTTTTCCTTCACTATAAAAGTGAGCACTGGTTAGATACAAAATATCTTTTGCTCGTGTTAGTGCGACATAAAAAAGTCTGCGTTCTTCCTGTGTATGAAAATCTCCCTCAGGCAAAACTTCTTTAATAATATCTCCAGGAAGAGGAATTTGCTCTTTTCTCTCTCGAGAAGGAAATCGCTGCGTTACCATGTTAACAACAAAAACAACAGGAAATTCTAATCCCTTACTTGCATGAATAGTTAGAATATTTACTGCATCATTTTGGGACCAATCACTATTTGTTGCCAATGGACTTTCTCCAACTTGGCTCGATAATTCGAGCCAATCAACAACTGCAAAAACAGAAGCATCTTTGTTTTGACTTTCAAATGCTTTCATTCTATCAAAAAATTTGGCAACATTTTGTATTCTTGTCTCATCCGATTTTGTTTGTAGTGAGGCATATGTTTGCAAAAGTCCTGTTTCTTCAAGGAAAAAGTAAAGAATTTGTCCTGCTGTTTCTTTAGGAATTAATCCAAGATGTCTTTCTATCATTTGGTAGATTTTCAGTAGCTTGTCGTTGGATTCTTTTGAAATTTTTATTTCATTCAGAAAATTCAATGATTCGAAAAGAGTTAGATTTCTTTTTTGGGCAAACGCAAGAACAGTTGCAATATCTATTGATGATATTCCAAATATAGGAAGTGTAATAATCCTATACAGGGAAGACGATTCTTCTATATTATGTAATAATTTCAAGTAAGCGATAAGATCTTTTATCTCCTCTTGATGAAAAAGTTGTCCAGGTCCTAAAAATTGATAGGGGATTTTTGATCGGTCTAAGGCTCTCATAAAAGGTTGCGCATGATCATTAGCTCTTACTAATATTGCAAAGTCTTTATATTGGAGTTTCCTTTCCTGCAGAAGTTGGTTAATTACTTTTACAACTTCATCAGCTTCATCATCACCTCTATTTGCTAAAATCATTTTTACTTCTTGACCTGCTACTCCTCTCATTGCGGTAAGTTTCTTATTAATTTTTTCCTTTACTTCCAATCTATCAGGATTGTTATATTGGATTAATTGATAAGAGGTATCTAATATACTTTTTGTTGATCGATAATTTTTAGTGAGAGTAACAATCTTAACAGAAGGAAAATGTTGGCGAAATTGGATCATATTAGAAATTGCTGCTCCGCGCCATCTATAGATTGCTTGATCATCATCTCCAACGACTGTAATGTTTTGTGTGCTTCCCGTGAGGAGTATAGCTAATTGATTTTGTGAATAATTAGTATCCTGAAATTCATCTAAAAGAATATATTTAAATTTTTCTTGATAATTCTTCAAAATATGCTTTCTTGTTCGAAATAGCTTTAATGTATACGAGATAAGATCTCCAAAATCCATTATTCCTTCTTTTACTTTTATGTCTTCAAAAGTCTGATAAGCTTTTGCTAATTCTAATGTTTTGATTGATTCTTCTTTTTCTTCTTCTGTTTTTTTAGAAAGAGTAATCTTTTTATTCGCGTAGTCGAGGTATTGCTCAGGGGTAATATCTTCATCTTTCAATTTTGCAAAATGCTGAAGAAGTCCCTGTAGGAATTTATTAGGATTACCAAGAGGACGAAAATAATCCAGTTGTAACTTAAATAAATTTTTTCTAAGAAAGATAATTGATTCTGTTTCAGTTGCTAATCTATATGATGGATTGAGTCCAATATGAATTGCCTCATCTCGAAGTATTCTATCGCAAAATGCATGAAATGTTGCAATCCACATTTGGGTATATCCATATGGAAGGGCAATATCAACTCTCTCTTCCATCTCTTTTGCAGCCTTTTCTGTAAATGTGAGTGCGAGGATATTTTCTGTTGAGATTTTTTTATCAAGAACTAAATGCTTTATTCTTTCAGAAATGACTGTTGTTTTACCTGTGCCAGCACCAGCAATAATGAGAAGTGGACCATCACCATGAGTGACAGCTTCTTGTTGTTCTTTATTCAAAAGTGGTTGTGTCATGGTGTTGGAATTGTATCATAATTTGCAGCCCTATGGAGTTTATATAAGAAGAAATTTTTTATTGGACAATAATTGTCCCTTTTTGACTTGGATTTAGGTGATTGTGGTATCCATGAGTACCAGCAGTATCAAAGGTCAAGGATACTGATGATCCATTTGCAAAACTTCCCAAATTCAGAGGAGGATAATCTGTATGGATCGGATGTGGGTCAGAGCTAACATTTGCTGTTGTTCCACTCTTGTTGACCCATGTCACTTTTGTTCCGGCTTTAACAGTAATACTTTGTGGTTCAAATCCTGTTGATGTAATAGTTACGGTCATTGCTGCTTTAGTTGCTTGAGATGAAGGAGAAGGTGAAGTGATAGCCGCACTTGGTGAAGATGTTGTTGGCGTTGTCTCTTGAATTACTGTTGGAGTTGGTTGAGGAGCAACAATAGTTTGTTTGTTTTGAGAGAGAAGGAGATAGGCGCCACCCCCCAGAAGGAGTACTACTATTACAATTATCAGTAGATTTCTATTCATCTTGTCATATGATAAGTCCATTTTTGTGAGAATGCAAGTATTTCCTTGCGTTTTTACAGAAATCTTACTTATAATACAATCGATGAATTTTATATCAAAAACTTTTCAATTGCCCTTTATCAAGAAAGATAGAATCACCTCAAATATCTGGACATTTTATTTTGACCTTACTGGAATTGAATACGATTTCTATCCAGGTCAATATAATGATATTATTTTACCTATTCATGCAGAAGATGGAAAAGGATCCATGAGATCTTTTACAGTAACTTCGTCTCCCTTAGATAAAAGTTTTTTGCAAATTACCACAACAATTAGCAAAAGTGATTTTAAAAAAGCATTGTTTGCTCTCAAAAAACATGAACTCGTTTCATTCCGGGGACCACTTGGAGGATTTTATTTGCGAGAGAAAGAAAAGCAAGACAAAGTTTTTCTTGCAGGAGGAATGGGTATAACTTCATTTATAAGTATGCTTCGTTATATTGACAAAAACCATTTATCTCAAAAGATAAAACTCTTTGCGAGTTTTTCTCATAATGAAGATGTTATTCTTCATCAAGAACTTTTAGACATTGCAAAAAGAAATGCGGGGATAGAAATCATTTTCACAGTGAGTAACGCTTCAAAATCTAACTCAGAAGGTTGGAGTGGAGAAAAAGGAAGAATTTCTAAAGAATTACTCGAAAAATATATCTCAAAAATTCATGAGTCTCTCTATTACATTGTCGGATCAACAGCTTTTCTTGATGGAATGGAAGTCTTATTACAAGAAATGGGTATTAAAGAGGAAAATGTAAAAACTGAACACTTCACTGGTTATTAATCATTTTCTTCAGCAAGATATTTACTTGAAGATAATTTATTTCCCAAAGTTGTAAAACCCTTCATAACATTTGTATATTGACCTGTAGCGTTTGTGAGATGTTTGCCAAGAGTCTCAAGAGAGTCATTTGTTTTTCCATATTCAATTTGCAATGCTCGTAAAAGGGCAAAGACTTCTTTTGCCTTACTTTCTATTCTCTTACCCTCAAAAGATAAAAGAATTGTTTGTAGATGTGCATATAATGTACTAGGTGAAACAATATAAACCCGTTGATGTCTAGCGTACTCTAAAATATCTTCAATATTTATTAATTCATAATAAACTGATTCACTCGGTACATACATAAGTGCAAAATCCATTGTTCCCTCATCAGGCAAAATATATTTTTTAGCAATAGAGTCAATATGTCTTTTTACGTCTCTTGAAAAGTCTTTTTTATATGCTAGTTTTTCTTCTTCCTTTTCTGCTTTTGTCATTTTTTGGAAGTTTTCCATAGGAAATTTAGAATCAATAGGTAAAATACCAGCGTCTGTTTTGATGGCTGCGTCGACTTTTTCTCCGGAATGAAAACTATATTGAAGATGAAAAGTATTTTTTGGGAAAACTTGAGTAATTAAATCTTTGAGGACATGCTCTCCAATATTACCTCTTAATTTTGGACTTTTTAAGAAATCTTGTAATTCTTGCATATTTCTACCTATCTCGCTCATTTTTCCGACTTCCTTATTTACATCTCTCATTGCTTCTGCTGCTTTATCAAGTCTTTCATTGAGTTGTTTGGTATTTTCTTGTAATGTCCGCATCATATGGTGTGAATTGGTACTAAGAGTTTCATAAACAGTTTTCTGAGTAGATTCGACAGCTGTTTGCATGTTTTTCATCCAAGCCAAAAGTGCAGGATCTATCTGTGTTGTTGAAGTAGTAGTTCGTCTTGATAAAAGAAAAATAATGACTACAAAAGCCAAAACAATGATGATAAGCAGTACAATAAGAAGACTCATATCCATCTCCATTCTAACATATTACTGAAAAAGTATGAGTATAATAGAGATATGAAGAAAAACATAAGAAATCTCAAGGATAACGTAAAAGTTCACTATGAAATTGCTCATGGAAATAAAGATAAACCGACACTCATTTTGCTTCATGGGTTAGGAGGAAATATACGAGCCTGGGATGTTGAGAGAAAAATATTTTCCAAGTTAGGTTATTCAACAATAGCAATCGATTTAAGAGGTCATGGTTACTCAGGAAGACCACACGGAGAAGAATCATATGAGTTAAAGAACTTTGTAGGAGATTTGCAAACTGTTTTGAAAAAGGAAAAAGTAAAAAATTGCGTTCTCATTGGACATTGTCTTGGGGGCATGATTGCTTTATATACGCAGGCATTATATCCTAATACTGCAAAAGCTCTTATACTTGTAGACTCAGGGTTTTATGCGCCTTATGTGGGTAAATACACGGTCACAAAGGTACTGACCAAAAAGATGTTCCATATTATTGGTAAATATCTTCCTAAAATGCATTTTTCTGGTCATGTGCCTGCCGAAAAATATAAAGGAACCGGAGAATATGACATAGCAAGAATGTTATCTGATATTACTCATGTATCTCTCTATAGTTATTTCTTGATGTGTGCACATATTACGGCGTTTAATGGCTCCCACTTACTTGAAAAAATAAAAGTTCCGACACTGATTATACAAGGAGAAAAGGATACTGTTTTTCCTACGCAAATGGCAAAAGATTTGAAAAAACGTATTAAAAATTCAACAATCGAATTTGTTCCAGATGCAACTCATATTCTTGTTATCAATAATCCTGTTAGCGTAGCGGTAAGTATTGAGCGGTTTATTATTAACTGTAAGCTTTAAAAATTATTCCACAAAACTTGATTGGTAACTTCGTGATGGAATACTATTTCTCCAGACTTCACTTTTGTTCCTAATTCTTTTGGCGATCTATCTGCTGCCTTTCTCTTAAATTGTGAAAATTTATCTTTATTTGATTTTCCAAGGATTTTTTCCACAAAATCACTCTTTTCAAAATAGCTGAGAGCATCATAAATGTTTCCGGGAAGGTATTTATCACGAGGTCGTTTTAAAATAGGCATTTTTTTACCTTCAAGTCCTGTTCTCATAAGCGTATAGAGAACAAGATATGGATTGGAATCAGGTGCTACAGATCTAACTTCGATACGAGTTGTCCTTTCATTCCCGACTGGAAGTCTTATCATCGATCCCCTATCTATAGGTGAAACTTTAATTTGATTTGGTGCTTCAAAATGCGGATCAAGTCGGCGATACGCATTAACGCTTGAATTAAGAATAAGACAAATTTCTTGTCCGTGATTAAGAACTTTGCTTATAAAATCCCAGGCAACAGATGACATATGTTCTTTTCCTGAGGCATCATAAAATATATTCTTCCCATTTCTAGCCAAAGAAAAATTTGTATGCATACCACTACCGTTAATTCCAACGATTGGTTTGGGTAAAAAGGATGCGGTCATTCCCATCATGTCTGCAACTTGTCTACAAATTAATTTATATAGTTGTATTTTGTCGCATGCTCTCAATACTTCATCATAAGAAAAATTCATTTCAAACTGAGACGGGGCAACTTCTGGATGATCCTTTTCATTTTTAAAGCCCATTGCACGCTGAGCTTCTGCTGCTTTATCAATAAACTGTCTTATACTATCAAGTGGTAAGGAATGATAATATCCTCCAGTTGAAATTAGTTTGAATCCATTATTATCATCAAAGTGTTGTTCTGCATGTCTACCGTCCAATAAAAATCCTTCTATTTCAGCAGATGCATATGCAATAATATTTTCCTTTTCTTTTAATTTTTCTGTATATGATTGTAATAGTCCACGAAAATCTGATTCGTATAACTTTCTATCTCGGCCTAAAATATTTGCAAACATCATCACTTTTCCTGGACCAAAAATATCACTTGGTAGCCAAACAAAACTTGTCCAATCTATAGAAAGCCTTAGGTCTGATTCATGTTGTTGTGAGAAGCCTCTTATTGAAGAGCCATCAAATGTAAGATTTTCAGATGATGATAAAAGGAATTTTTTATCATAATCAAGCATATGTAACTTACCTTCAATATCTGTAAAACATAACGTTATTGCTTTAATGCGATTTTCTTTTTCTAAATAAGTTCGATATGCTGCCTCTTGCTTTGCGCTAGAAAGAGTGTTTCGATCCTGTTGTGATTTTCCATTTAACTCCTCAAGTTTTTCATAAGGAATTTCAAGAAAGTTTCGAAGAGACATTACCTGAAAATCATTATCTATTTTGTTTTCTTGATTTTTTTCAACTATTTTTTTTGGCATATTTAGAGAGCATAAATACTGGACTTGGAGACTTCATTGTCGAGGCTTCTACGGTGAAGTTGTATTATTTATAACGCTTAAAAAAGTTATTGTCAATAGGAATTTTAAGAGGAACAAAATATTTTTCTCATTTACAAAGTATTTTTTTTATGGATATACTAAACACATAGATTAAAAGGAGGTGATAGAAAATGAAAAAAATTTTACATGGATTAATTGATACACTGGGTCTCCATTCTCATAAAAGTGCTGCTAGAAAAACAACAAGGAGAGCAGCTCCAAAAAAGAAAGTTGCAAAAAAAGTAGTTAAAAAAATAGCTGCTAAAAAAGCAACAAAAGGAAAGAAATCAACAAAAACTGTTAAGAGAAAAAAGAGATAAATTTATTGCCAGACAAGAAGGATCGCTTCTGCAATTTCCTTCATTGATTTTCTTTTATTCATAGATTCTTTTCTCATTAAGCGAAAGGCCTCTTCTTCTGAAAGATTTCGTAGTTTCATAAGAACACCTTTCGCTTTTTCAATAATTTTTCTTTCACTTAGTTGAGTAGACAGCTTATTTACTTCTCTTTCTAGTGCAACTTTTACAAAGGCTGAAGAAATAATTTTTACTATCCCTTCAATTGTTTTGATTTGCTCAGGAGAAAATATGTAAGGTTTTTTATTTTGAAAATTTATAACTCCCACAACTCCCTTTTCACTACGTATAGGGACTGAAAGAAAACTTTCATAATTGTCTTCTGGGAGCTCTTTAAAAAATTTAAACCGAGAATCCATATATGCTTTTTCCGTAATAGCTACTGTTTGATTATGCTGTGCAACCCATCCAGTTATTCCCTCTCCCTCTTCCATATGAATGTTATTAATTGCTTTCTCATGAGATTTCTTTGAGCCAACCAATGTCAGTTGTTTTTTATCGGCATCGTAAAAATAGAGAAGTGAAGAATCAACTGGAACTATTTGTATCGAAATTTTAATTAATCTATTCAGAAATTCTTGAAAATCGTATTGATTAAATACCACTAAATCAGATAAGAGCGAAATAATGTCTTCCCAAGATACCGAAGAAGTGAAGGTAGGCTTTTCCATTATCCGAACGACTATACCATGAAATGGTATTGAATGCAACGAAGTTTGAGGAGAAGCTACCTTAATCAAAATATAATTGTGGATTAGCAGAAAGATTTTTCCATGAAGTAGAAGAAGAATGAAACGTTGCAGCAGCAGCTATCATTGCCGCATTATCAGTGCACAAGCTTCTTGGTGGGACATGAAGAGATACTTCCTGTCCAAGTTTTTTGTTTAGCGTTTCTTGAAAAGTAGTTCGTAACATTTCATTCGCAGCTACTCCTCCCGAAAGGATAAGAGATGTAGCGTTATATTGTTGGAGGGCTTTCACCGTTTTTTTAACTATGACATCAATAATTGCGTATTGCAGGGAAGCACAAAGATCATACAAAATTTGTCGTTGAGACTCTGTAATTTGCTCTTCAAGTGCTATTTGCTGCCATCCAATTTTTTCATTTGTTGTTCGAAGAATAGGAAATATTTGCTTGGTCTCATTAAGAAATGATGTCTTAAGTCCTGAAAATGAAAATTCAAAATCCCCACTTCCTATCATTGGTCTTGGAAATGAGAATGCATTTTTGTCACCTTTTTTTGCGAGTTCTGAAATTTTTGGCCCTCCTGGATATGGATATCCAAGAAGACGAGCACATTTATCAAAGCATTCTCCTGCAGCATCATCACGAGTCCCACCAACCCATATAATATCAGTATGATTTTTCATGTAAATAATATCTGTATGTCCTCCGGAAACGATAAGTGCAATAGCAGGAAACGATGGAGGCTTAAAATCATCTGATGTCTGAATGAAATTGGCATACACATGACCAAACAAATGGTTGACTGGGATAAGTGGTTTGTTCCATACATAAGAAAGAGTTTTTGCGGTCTCAACTCCAACAAGAAGTGATCCAATAAGTCCTGGTCCAAATGTTACTGCAATAGCATCAATGTCGGGAGTATTGTTTGCAATATGAATATCTGCTTT
The DNA here is from genome assembly GCA_003173995.1 of Candidatus Levyibacteriota bacterium. Taxonomy (GTDB): domain Bacteria; phylum Patescibacteriota; class Microgenomatia; order Levybacterales; family UBA12049; genus PRDT01. The sequence goes on from PRDT01000089.1 coordinate 16,916, forward strand.
TTCTAACGCTTCATAAATAACCGGAATGATGTATGTGCTTTGATTACGAGCTGCTACTTCTGGAATAATCCCTCCCGTCTTTGCATGTCTCTCAAGTGAGGTTGCAAGACTACTTGAAATTAGCTGAACAGATTTTTTATCAGAGGTAAGGGAGGTAACTGCTGCTCCTGTCTCATCACAAGAAGTCTCAATACCAAGGATTTTCATAGATGCAATTGTACACTATTTCCTTCCTTCATTTTATACTTTTTTGCCAAACCTGCATTTATCTCCAATACCTTGTCTGCTGGCTGAGAGGGTTTGTATATTGGGAGATCTGACTGTGCACTTTTTGGATAAGGGACATCTGAAAAGATTGTGACAATTTTTGTCCCATTAATATAGATAATATCGATTGGAAATTTCATATTTTTCATCCAAAATGCATAATAATCAGGAGTTGTGAAAAGAAATAGCATACCTTGATTGGAAGGAAGAGATGATTTGCCCGATAATCCTAATTCTTTCTCTGCATCACTTTTTGCAAGGGTTACATAGAAGGTTTGTTTGTTAATAACAACTGAAGATTTAGGATGTTGTCCAATAGGAGAGGGTACATTATGAAAAAGAAAATTAAATCCAAAAATAAGACCTACCACAACTGCAATAACGACAATAATACCTATAACGAGTCGAACTCTCATATCTATAATTCTTTTTGTAAAGCAGCAATTATTTGAGTTGTAGATATATGTTGAATGTGTTTGTTAACTGTTA
>PRDT01000010.1 GCA_003173995.1 Candidatus Levyibacteriota bacterium
ACTTTTCATCTACCATTGCCTGAAGCACTTGCTGACTTCGAGCCAAATAATATTTATGACCATTAAATGGATAGTAAAGACTTGGTCCTTGTGGAAGTCCTGCTAAAAATGCACTCTGTGCAAGATCAATTTCATTTACATGTTTGCCAAAATACGCTTCTGATGCAGCCTCAACACCAATATTTGCTCCGCCGTAGCTCACATCATTTAAATACATTTCTAAAATTTGATCCTTGCTGTATTTCTTATCAACTTGAATGGCTAAAATAAGCTCTTTGATTTTACGAGGAAGAGTCTGCTCAAAAGACTGAAGAAGCACATTTCTGACTAACTGCTGGGTAAGGGTTGATCCTCCTGAAATTCGACGAAGGAGAATAAGGTCTCTGACAGCACGAAGATAACCAGTAACAGAAAACCCAGAATTCTTGTAAAAATTTCTATCTTCAATAGCAATTGTTGCATGCTGCAAATTCTTTGGCATATCTTGTAAATTCACATAGACACGATTTTGATTTTGATAGACAGAATAGAGCAGTATTCCTTTACTATCGTAGATACGAGTGGATTCGGACAGATCATTATTCACTAACTTTCCAGGAGTAGGAAGATCTTTGCCATACCAAATGAAAAGTCCAACTGCAAGAATAACAAGACCAATAAGGCCAAAAAAAGCATATGTTGTGATGCGACTCCATATCATGACAGAAGTTATGTTATATGAAGGCTTATGAGGAAAAAGTATTCTACTCAAGAATTCTTTGATCATGTGAGCGTGTCTTCGACGACTACGGAATGTGGACATAGACGTATTGATTATAGTCGAATTTGACAGCAATAAGCAACTTTTGTTAGAATCTATCAAACAATATGATAGTACGAGCAGCAAATAGCTATTATTACAGTCTCTCTCGGGGGATTGTAGTTGCTGTGGCGTAAAATAATAATTAAGCATACTAAGACAATCTCCCACCAGGGAGATTTTTTTGTGGAAAATTATGAAAAATACTGTATTACCAAATCACTTTTCTCATCCTTCTTTCAACTCTGAAAGGCTAATACTTTCAGAGAATTTCTATCGAGAGGAGGTGAGACATCTATGGCAGAAAGGATATTTAAGGGACAAAGGCGGGCTCTCCAAAGAGAAGCAGCACTTTCTCGTGTTCCAACAAGTATTGCTGATGAAGATAGAGAAAGAGCAGCGCGATCTATTGCAAAGCATGACAGTAAGCTTCGACGACAGATGCAAGAAGCAGAACATGCAAGGGCTCTTGCTATTGAGCAATGGTTTGTCGAAAGCGGCGCAAGTCATATCTTTGGCATTCCAAGGCGCAACCCGGTTACTGGACAGATTGAGGGAGGAGGTCACCCAAGCTAATGTCCTACACATAAGTGGGCTAGAACCTAGGCTAGCCCGCTTGAAAAATTCATGCTATACTTTGAGAAAATATGGACAAGATTGAAGAATTACTTACAAGAGGTGTTGATAGCGTTTACCCAACAAAAGAAGAACTTGGGAAAGTCCTCAGAGACGGGAAAAAATTAAAAATTTATCAAGGATTTGACCCAACCGGAACACAACTTCATGTGGGACATATGGTGGGATTTAGAAAGCTCGCCCACTGGCAAAAATTAGGACATAAAGTTGTATTCCTTATTGGTACCGGTACAGGCCAAGCTGGCGATCCATCTGGAAAATTAAAAGCACGTGATACTTTTCTCACGGAAGAAGAGCTCAAGCAAAATGCACGCGATTATGTCATGCAGGCAGGTAAATTAGTTAATTTTGAAGGCGATAATCCTGTTGAGATTGTCTACAATGGCGATTGGCTCAATAAATTAGCACTCAAAGACATTTTAGATATTGCAGGACACTTTTCCCTTCAACAGCTTTCAGAACGAGATCTTTTCCAAGAAAGAATGAAAAAAGGAGAAGATGTGAATTTACGAGAATTCTTGTATCCACTTTTGCAAGGGTATGACTCAGTCGCTATTTCAACAGATGTTGAATTGGGTGGACGGGACCAGATGTTTAATATGCTGGCAGGACGAAAATTAGTGAGGGAAATGCAGGGAAGAGAAAAGTATGTGATGACAACACCACTCCTCACAGACTCTGAAGGGCGAAAAATTGGTAAGACGGAAGGAAATGTTATTGCACTGACTGATAAGCCAGAAGACTTGTTTGGGAAAATGATGTCACTTCCTGATGACATTATTGTTAAAGGTATGGAGTATCTGACCGATATTCCAATGGAAAAAATTAAAGATATTGAAAAGCAACTTGCAGAAGGTGGACACCCAGTACCATTCAAAAAGCAGCTTGCCTTTGAAGTTGTCAAACAACTGAATGATGAAAATGCAGCGAAAGAGGCACAAGAGCATTTTGAAAGAACCGTACAAAGAAAAGAATTGGATGCTGTTGAAATCCCAACAACAGAACAATCTTTGGTTGATGTTGTTGCTCAAATAGCAAAAGAAGGGACGACTCTGAGTAAATCAGAAGCAAAAAGGATTATTGAGCAAGGTGGCGTAGAAATAGATGGACAAAAAGAGATAAATGCGAGTAAAATAATGGAGAAAGGAAATTATACATTGAAAATTGGGAAGTTCCGACTTATCCAATTAGCTGTTAATTAATATGGAACTATTTCGCAAACACGAACGAATATTAAAAATTTTGATTGCTATCTCATCGCTTGCCCTTATTGCAAGTGCATTTCTCACACCACTATTAGCAGGTGGCGTTATTGGACAATAACACTATGCTTCTTTCAACACCCGTTACTGATGCCGGAAGGGCATATAAAATGTATGCTACCCGTCTTGAGAAATTAGGTATTACCACCCTAAAGGACTTTTTATTTCATATTCCACATCGATATGATGATTTTTCTGTTGTTTCTAAAGTACAAGAGCTCCAAGCAGGAGAAGTGGTGACTGTGAAGGGAACACTCATTGAGTTGAAAAACCAATTCACCAGAAGTTATAAAAAAATCCAAAAGGCAGTATTACAGGATGAGACAGGTATTGTTGATGTATTGTGGTTTAATCAGCAATTTCTGACTAAGACTCTCCATGTTGGCGATACCGTTGCTCTTTCAGGAAGAGTAGAAGGAGATGGTCCAATTCTCACGCTTACTGCACCAGTGTATGAACAAATAGGTGCAGATGGCGTCACTATTCATACGGGAAGATTGGTACCTATATATCCTGAGACCAATGGTGTGTCCTCTAAATGGCTGAGACGCCAGGTCTATAAATTACTTCTCACTGCAAAAGAAGAGTTAGAGGAATACCTCCCTGAAGATGTGAGAAAAAGACATCATTTGTATGACTTGTATACTGCTCTTTGGCAAATTCATTTTCCAGACAATTTAGAAATGGCAATGAAAGCAAAAGAGAGACTTGCCTTTGATGAAGTATTTCTTATTCAGCTTGCAGCAAAAGAGAGAAGAGCACTTTGGAAAGAGAAGCAAAAAGGATATCTACTTGAGCTTAACAAATTTGAGAAAGACATTGATAAGTTATGGGAGTCATTACCATTTGAGCTGACAGGTGCACAAAAGCGAACTGTTGGAGAGATTTTCACTGACTTCTCAACAGGTAAGCCCATGAATAGACTTGTTGAAGGAGATGTCGGAAGCGGCAAGACGATTGTTGCTGCTATTGCAATGTATGTTGCGTATCTTAATGGTTATCAGTCAGTCCTGATGGCCCCCACTGAAATTTTGGCAGAGCAACATTTTGCCACAATTAAAAAATTTCTTGAAAAATTTGGTGTTGGAGTATTCTTAGCAACAGGAAGTAAAAAATTAAAAGTACCTGAGGATACAAAATTAGATATTCTTATCGGTACTCACGCTGTCCTTTCTGAAAAAATTGCTTTTGATAATTTAGGACTAGTTGTTATTGATGAACAACAGCGATTTGGAGTTGAACAGCGAAGTATTATCAGAGAAAAGGGCACCAATCCTCACCTTCTGACAATGACTGCAACACCAATCCCACGTACCGTTGCGCTTACTTTGTATGGAGATTTGGATTTATCCATTATTGATGAGATGCCAAAAGGAAGAAAAGAAATTAAGACTTGGCTTGTCCCCCCACAAAAAAGAGATGGAGCGTACAAATGGATAGAGGAGAAAATTACCAAAGAACATGATCAAGTATTTATTGTTTGTCCATTTATTGAAGAGTCAGAAAATATGACAACAGTGAAGGCTGCAAAAGTAGAATTTGAAAGACTCCAAAAAAATGTATTTCCAAAATTAAAACTCGCCATGTTGCATGGAAAAATGAAAGCAAAAGAAAAAGATGAAGTATTGGCCGACTTTAAAGCAAAAAAATATGACATTTTGGTTGCAACTCCTGTTGTTGAGGTGGGAATTGATATCCCAAATGCAACAATTATTCTTATTGAAGCAGCTGATAGATTTGGACTGGCAGGTCTTCACCAACTTCGTGGTCGTGTTGGTAGAGGAGACAAGCAATCATTTTGTCTTCTGTTTACTGAATCCAAAAATGCACAAACAACAACACGCCTCAAGTCTCTTGAGACTATGCATAACGGAGCAGCACTTGCAGAGCTCGACTTACAAATGAGAGGAGCAGGAGAGTTGTATGGAACACTCCAACATGGCAGACGCTGGTTAAAGATAGCATCATTTGGAGACTTTATGTTGATAGAAAGAGCAAAAGAAGAAGCAAATAATGTATTCGGAAAATTACCTGACTTGCCACTACTCAAACAAAAAGTAGAAGAAGTAACAATTAAACAAGTCAATCCTGATTAGAGACCTCTTATGAGAATATCACGAAATTCTTCTCTTGTGATGCCTGTTGGGATACGATCAGCATGCTCATCTGAATTGGTTGCCATTGCAGCATGAGGTGGAAAAAACCATACATCTGTTCTATCATCTCTTGTGGACAATCGAAAACTTCTGTCATGCTCGCGTGCTTCTATCTCGTCTCGTATTCCAACTAAAGAAAAGTTATCATCAATAAGGCTTCCATCAGGATTTTGGTTAAGAATTCCGATTCGAGCATGCATTCCAGGTCTTCCTCGATAAGAGTTACCTAATTGCAAAACTACTCGAAACCTTCCATCTGCATCTCCAATTGCAGCAAGAACCTCTGCAGTTTTACTAAGAGTATCCAAAATAATGCCTCTTTTCCCAGACGCCGTTACAAATCTTTCACCTTGTTTTACTGCTTCTTCAGCGGGGAGAATATCTGTTACCAACAAATGATACATGTCATCTAACAATGTTTTTGATTGAGCTAAATACTCATCTGGACGAAGAGTGACTGCCATACCAGCAAGCACGTGTTTGAGAGAGAACGCATCAGACTCTGAAATAGGTCCTGCTAAATATCTACTCATTCTATCAAGAGCTTGAGGATCTTCTCCATTTTGTTCTTCTCGCCACTCTTCAAAAGTCTGATCCACAACACTTAATGGAGCACTTTCACCTTGGAGAGAACTAGCAATACCATCCAATACCTCACCTGCACGGTGCATGTATGCTTCATCAGTTGGTGATGAAGCCTTAAGACTTCTTAAAACACTGTAGAGTGTAAAATAGTGCCCATCAATAGTTTGGCTATTCCATAGGTAGATGTGACGAAAATGATCTTCAGTAGTTGCATATGCCACTAATTGTTGTAATGCTTGTCGTTGTGCTGTATTTTCAGGACGGGAAATTGTCATGTCTTGCTCATGCACATAATCCCATGCAAGAGAGCTTGCGCATACTTGTCTATCCGTAAAATCTGGTTGATGATGATCAAATGGACTAAATCCGGTATCAACATGTATTGAAGTTCTTCCATCAGCTGTCATTTGTGTAGGAGAGGAAAAATCATGAGGAGTATTAACAATAGTAGATTGTGCCTCGTCACCAAAGCGAGACCCTGCATTAACAAAAGCCACCTCAGCATCCCGCCATCCAGGCAAAAATCTCTTGACTATCCAGGATGACATTGTCGCATCCATATCTGGATTTTTATGCGTGACAATAAGACGGTGATTTTGCTCCACTTCTTGAG
>PRDT01000058.1 GCA_003173995.1 Candidatus Levyibacteriota bacterium
CGGTAACAGCAGTATCTACAGAACCAGTCGTTGGAGGCATACCTCCAAGAGCAATTGGCATCGTGGGCAAATCAGCTTGCATACTCAGAAGGCCTTGTCTTGCAGCTTTTTTGCGACTAACATTTCTTTCTGAAGAGACCCTAACGTACCCTAATTCACTAGGAGCAATCGCCTTTGTGGCAGCCTCTGTAACTTTATATCCACCTTTTCTTTTTCTTTCTTTTACTTTCATTCCCAGTAATTCTTCAAGGAGTGGGCTCCTATGGTTGGATCTGAGTGCTCGACCATCTGGACCTAAAGTAATAAGATCTCGAATTTGTTGATGCCGCGCATCACTATGCATAAGAAGATACTCACGTGCACGAGAAGCCAAAGCAAGTTCTGTTGCTCTTACACCCATCTGCATAAGTACAGGAGCACGTTCTCCCCCTATATGGTTTACGGCCAGTCGTATTGGTTTCCTCTTAGGAGGTTCTCCTGGTTGAAAATCGACAACTTCCTTTAATTCTAAGTGAGGAACGACAACAAGTCCTTGTCCAGCAGTCTTTGGATTTCCTACTACATACCTGAGAATCCTTCCTCCTGCCATTTCTTCCCTGTGGACAGGAGCGAGTTCTGTTACCTCTAATTCTTTATTTGGAGTCACATGAGCAAGTGCATCAATTCCAAATGCAAATTGATACGCCTTTGGATCTGCAGTAAGACGTTCTCTTAAGATAAGACTCATTTGGGCTTCATCTGGCTCACCAAGTTGAAAAATATTTTCTCCAACAAGTACGGGATCTTCATGCCATGCTTCGACAGCTTTAATACGAGGGGATGTACGACGCTTATCATCTGTCTCTGCATCATGCATTTCTGCATATGTTCGGCTGTCTCCATCTGGAACAAATATATCATCAAAAAAATCTTGCGCATTTCCCGTTGGCTCAGCAGGAATTGTCCCTCTTGTATACCCTTGCCGTATCTCAACGTTCTCGCCATCTGGTGAGACAGCAAGTAAGACACGAAATCCTACTCCGCGTGCATCTCCCATTGCTGTTAATTCTCGACACAGACGAAGTCTTTCATCTCTCGAACCAAGCATATGTTTTACATATGGACCTGGCCATCCATTTTTTGCATCGACTTCAAAGGACGTGTCATCAACAAGTGTTGGACCACCGTTGGCCCAGTATGCTTCAATTGCTTTTATTCGCACAATTTCTTCAGCAGAAGCACCTTGTCTCTCCTCAACACTTCGACCTTCAACAACATCAATTCCTTCTGCCCGATATTCACGGATTTTGAGTTTATTTGTGGATGCGAGAGGAATTTGGCCTACAGGCCTTCTAGAATCAACAACCTGACCGACAATGCGTGGTCGTTCGGCAATAAGCATAAAGCAAGGCAGGAACCATTGTATTGTACCTAAGTCAATAAAAAAGTAAAGAGATCAAACTATTCCCATTCCATTGTAGCAGGAGGCTTGGTCGTAATATCGTATACAACTCGAGATACACCAGGTACTTCATTCACAATTCGTTTGGAAATTTTTTCTAATATTTCATACGGAAGATGAACCCATTCAGCACTCATTCTGTCCTTGGTATTGACGATACGAATAGCAACAACCTCCCCATAAAACCTCCCGTCTCCTTTTACTGCAGTACTATTTATGTTGGTCATAATGGACCAACTTTGAAAAATTTTGTCAAACCAATTTGCTTTTCGAAGTTCTTCAACTACTATCATGTCTGCTTGGACTTGTTTGGCAAGACGTTCTTTTGTTATCTCACCAATAATTCTCACAGCATGACCAGGGCCAGGAAATGGTTGCTGGAACACAATATCTTTGGGAAGCTTCATTTTCGTACCAATTTCTCGCACCTGATCTGTATAAAAATAACGGAGTGGCTCAAGAAGTTTTAATTTCATTTCCTTGGGCAAGCCTCCAACATTATGATGAGATTTAATATGAGCAGATCTTTTACTGCCTTGAGAGTGAATAAAATCAGCGTATGTTGTGCCTTGAAGTAGGTACTTTACGTCTTTATGCTTTTTCATCTCCCTTTCAAAAAGTTCTATATACAACTTTCCTATGGTTTTTCTTTTTTCCTCTGGCTCTATAACACCTTTCAATCTTTCCAGAAACTCTTTTCGAGCGTTGATAACCTTAACTGGAACTCCTAATACTTTTGGGAAAACAGTTTTGATCCTCCCTAAAGTCTCTTCTCGCATAAGCCCGCTATCGATATATACGGGAATAAATTGTTTTCCAATTGCCTTTGCAACCAATGCGCCAGCGACAGCAGAATCTGTCCCACCTGAAAAAGCCCCAATAACTTTTTTCCTTCCGACTTTTTCTTTGATTTCTGTAATCATTATGTCAACAGCAAGTTCTTGGGGTTTGAGAGAAACATTACAAATTCGTGTTGCAAAATTTTTGAGTATTTCCGTACCAAATTCTGAATGATGTGCTTCAGGATGAAATTGTACCCCATACATTTTTGTTTGCTCATTCCCAACAGCTGCATATTTCACTGTTTCGGTAGATCCAAGCACTACAAATCCTTTGGGCTGTTTCATCACAGTATCTCCATGAGATTCAATGACTTTTGATGTCGTGGGGATGCCATAAAAAAGTGTATGAAAATCTTTTATGGTAAGTTCTGTTGGACCGTACTCTTTATTACTTGGCTTCACTTCCCCCCCTAACAGTTGAGCCATTAGTTGCCACCCATAACAAATACCAAGAATAGGTAGATTGAGACTAAAAATTTTCTTTGTTATAGTTGGAGCGCCTTTTTCATAAACAGAAGCAGGTCCTCCTGAAAAAATAATGCCAGCTGGCTTTTCTTTTTGAGCAATTTCGTATGCGTCATCTGGATCAACAAGCGTGGTTGGAACTCCCAAATCTTTGAGGCGACGACTAATGAGATGTGCGGTTTGCGAACCGAAGTCAACGATAAGCAACATAATTAATTATATCAGAGAAAGTTATCCTTGACTAGAGGCTTGTGATGGATAGGACCGAATAACAATACGCTGAATTCTGCCCAGAGATATTGGCCTTGCTGGTACAACACTTGGAACAGCAGCAAACATGCTGGTAGTTGGTCCTATTTCAGCAAGTGGAGTCATAGGCAAGGTAGACACAACCTGTAACGTCACATCATTTTGCGCTTGCAGAAGAGGGCCTGCCATATCAACCACTGATAAGGAAAGTGGTTTGATAGCGCCTCTTTCAGTAAGATAAACAAATGTCCCTTCTTCATCTAAGCTGCATCCGGATAAATCGCCAGTAAGTGTTACTATTCTTTTCCCAGTAAGTCCTGGAATAAATCGTGGGTCAAATAATTGACCTAATGTATATGCTTCTCCTCCAGAAGTACTCACCTCTGCTTCATGAGCGGTTTCTCCTGAGACAAATCGTAATCTCCACCATTCAAATCTTCCAGGAATTTGAACATCAGAAAATACAACTTTTCCACGAGGAGGTATAACTCCAGGTTGATCTTCAGCTTCTTTAGGCATGAGCGTGATTATAATAATTTAGGAATTTTTTGTCAAAATATTGCAAGATGAAGGCGATCCTGATAGAATAGATTATGGACCTCACAAATTTTCAAAAATATCCTCCCTTTCGTCTTGCAGAATTACACGCTCACATCGCTCCAGCTATTAGCCCATCAATTTATTGGCAAATAGCACACGATCAAGGCTTTAAATTACCAAAAAAAGACTATCACGAATTTATTGAATATGTCACGCTTTCTGAGAAAAGGAAAATGGCTCTGAATGATTACTTCGGTAAAATTTATGATCCTCTTTTACATAAGCTCAGCTCTGGCACATTTGCTCAAGAAAAAGCATTCTATGAGACTGCAAGTGGCGCTTATCGCAACCATATTGATCTGATTGAAATTAGAGTCAATATTATGAAGTCCAATAATAATGGCCAGCAGGATTTGGATCACATTATTATGGCCGAGCTTCGTGGTATGGAAAGAGCACTCCTTGAATATCCCAAGCTCTCGGCTGGCATTATTTTCTGTCTTGCCAGAGAATTTAGTGTTGAGAAAAATGCAATTATGGTTGACAAGGCTATCAAATATCACAAAAGAGGTATTGTTGGTATTGATTTCGCTGGACCTGCAACTTCCTCTTTCCACTACAAAGATTACAAGGCAATTATTGCAAAGGCAAAAAAACATGGTCTCAAAATCACCGCACACGCAGGTGAAGTGAAAGAAGCAGATGATATTTGGGAAGCATTAGAGTTTATTAAGCCGCAGAGAATTGGACATGGCATCAGAGCAGCGTATGATAAGAAGCTGATGAAAGAATTGGTCAGGCAAGAGACTGTTCTTGAAATTTGCCCAATGAGTAATTTGATGACAAAAGCTGTTGAGAATAAAGAAGAAATGAAATGGATACTCCAAACATTTGTTGAAAATAAAGTGAAATTTACTATTAATACCGACTGGCCAGAGATGATAGAAGGAGCCCATTTGTGGAGACAATTTGCAATGCTTTTGGAAGAAAATATGTTAACAATGGAACAATTACAACAATGTAATAAGACTGCTTTTGCTGCTGCATTTGCTAAAAAAGGTGGACTAGAAGCCTATCTTTGAGGAACCTCTGGCCTTATAAAACCAGGATAGGCTCTATAACGAGCAATGAGTTCCGAAACCCCTGGTAACATTGGTACTGCCGCAGCATCACTCATTTGATGAGAAGGAAGTTCGGTTGGAGGGTGTTGTAGAAGCACGCCTACTACTTTTCCTAAATGAATACTTGTTCTCATCAACTCTTCAATAGGCAGTGCTACGCTATTGCTTGATAATTCAATTCTTTGATCTCTTTGCAACAAATGTGCACCGGTCGTAATACGTCTTCCTTGCATATCTATAGCATCCACGTTAACCCTTCCATTTTCTCCTTGCACCAAACGCGCTGCACCTTCTTCGCCAAGAAGGTAGATAACCGATTTTGTCCCTACAGCAAGTAAAGTATCAAGAGAGATTACTGGTAATCTATCTGCCTCTGTTTTGGCAGTATATTGACTTTCTGTGACCCAAAAAACTTGCCTTGTTCTTTCCGGTTGATATTCTGCTTGAGAAGCAGTTATAGAACATCGTTTAATAAACGATAACCATTCTGCCTGTATGCGAAGCGCTTCCCTCTCATCACCCATAATGGCCCGTAGTATAGATCACCTGATCCTTGAAGTCAAATAGTCTTGGCAGCTGGAATTGCTAAAAAAGGCGATATTGAGGCTCATCTCTCAAGAGTTTCTACTACTTCATACATTGATGCTCTTTGTAATGCTTCACTCACCTCTTCTATTGTTATCTCTGACAACGGCTCTACTGGCAGAAGCGTCCATTCAAAATCTCGTCTTACACCTCTCCCATTTCGCGCCGGTATTTCACCTGGTTGTATTATTTTAATCCCTGACAGTTGAAATTGATCTGCTAAAGCTGCAAAACGCTCATGATCAGCAATAGCTCTATCTCTGGCATAGTCAGCAATAACAAGTTGTCTGTGTGATGTTCTATACACATCTTCTCTGCGGAATGCCAAACCAATCAATGCTTTTGTTGCATCTCTTACACTATCTTGACTCAGACTTTCCATATATTCAGCTGTTCCTCTACCATTCTCTCCCCAATACGCATCATCTGTTACTTCTCGGTAGTATGATTGTGCTTCATCAAGGGCCTGCTGGCCCATCTGTACTATGCGAGCTGCATCTTGTGCCATTTGATCACCCGAAACAGTCATAGTTCGATGTCTGTCAGCTGCGTAGGCAAGAAGACCTCGCTCATGTACCATAGCAAGAGGAGTAGCATATCCCTGTGCTGCAGTAGATATACCTTGTCGTACTGCAATATCGGGAGCATTTGCCTCTGTAGTAGGTGAGATAGCTGTCGTTTCTAGCCCAATAACATTCAGAGTGGCATCTAATGCAACCGTTACCAAACCGACTCGACCATCTTCCAAAGCTGGAGTCAACACATTCACCAGCGTCATAACATCACCGTATGGATTAGTGAATGAAAATACGCCTTGGAGAGTTGCGTTTTCCGGATCTCTCATGGCAAGGGTTGAAAGTGATTGTTCGGGAAGACCAGCAAAGCCAACAAAACTTTCACGCATGCGCATAGGATCTCGTCCATGAACACGAATAAACACTTCACCTGGGGCAAAAATATCTCTCATGAGATAAGATTATATACTATGAGATGCTCAAGATCAAGCTATAGGTCTAGTAGTTCTCCCCTGCATTGGTAATGAGGACATCGTGAGGATGTGACTCAGAAAGAGATGCCTGGGTAATTTGGATAAATTTAGCCTTCTCTGTAAGTTCTTTTAGATTTTCTGCTCCTACATAAAAAAGTCCTGATTTCATACCCCCAACCGCTTGATCTACTAATTGCTGCACTGTTCCTTTGACTGGTACCAATCCTTCAACACCTTCTGCAACCAGTACTCTATCCTTATAGTCTTTGCCATGGAATTCGCCTTCTGATTTGATTTTGGCACCAGCCTGCATAGCACCAATAGATCCCATACCACGATACTCTTTAAACACATATTCTTCTTTATTATCCTGAAGAATGCTCTTAAAACGTGCAGGCACATGATCTTTCTTCAGCGTTACTTTCTTACCAGGTGCTTCTTGAGTTGAAGCAAAGTAGCTTCCCATCATAACACTTCCTGCTCCAAGAGCTAAGGCCTTAACCATATCCCCAGAATATTTAATTCCTCCATCAGCTATAACAGGAATATCATGCTCATTCCCCACCTTTACTGTCTCCATGAGTGCTGTTACTTGCGGTACTCCCATGCCTGAAATAATACGTGTTGTACAAATAGCGCCTGGCCCCATGCCAACCCTGAGTCCATCTGCTCCAGCTTCAATAAGTGCTTTTGCACCATCTGCTGTTGCGAGACTTCCTGCTATAACATCCACATCAGGAAAATGAGATTTAATATATTTTGTTGCTTCAATAACAGACTTTGTGTAACCATGGGCACTATCAACGACAATAACCGGAATACCCACATTAACGAGTGCCTCCACTCTTTCTTCAAATCCTTTTGCTGCTCCAACTGCTGCACCTACAAGTAATTTTTGATGTAAAACTTTTCGTACTTCTTCAACTTGCTGCTCGATAGTCAAATTACGATGGATAATGCCAATACCACCTAATTTGGCAAGAGCAATTGCAAGCTCTGACTCTGTGACTGTATCCATAGGAGACGCAACAAGTGGCAAATCAATATCGATATGACGAGTAAGGCGAGTCTTCAAAGAAATATCCGATCGAGAGAAGCCAGCATAACCAGGAAGAAGAAGAATGTCATCAAAGGTGAGGCCAAGAGGAAATATGTTTTCCATAATATATGATACACGGAAACCACTTTTACTGTCAACTATTTTTCAAGTGTCAGAAAAGTATATTTGAGACCTTTATATTCGCTATCCATTCGCTCAAGTACTTTATCAAAGCCAGTATATTCTGGGAAAAATGCATCTGCCCCTTCTACATCTAAGTCAACAAGTGTTAAATATAACCGCTCAACTACTTTCATTCCAGCCGTAAAGATACTTCCTCCTCCACCAATAATTATTTCTTCAGGCTCGACTTCTTTTGCTTTTTCTAAAGCCTCATCAAATGAATGGGCAACAAGACAATTATCTTGGTGCGCTTGATACGACATATCAGAGGTGACAATAATATATATTCTTCCTGGAAGAGGCTTCCCACTTTTCTCATAATATCCGGCAAGTGACTCAAATGTCTTTCGACCCATGATAATAGTGTGATTAGTAGATTTTTCCTTAAAACGTAGCAAATCAGGCGTTATATGCCAAGGAATTCTATTTTCTTTACCAATGACACGATTTTTTGCCATTGCTGCAACAATACTAATCCGAGGATTACTCTGCATAGTCCTCCTCTAAAAATGAGACAGCTGCACTTACAGCTTCTTTCACGTTGGGAAGAAGTTGAAAGTCATCCAATTTCTCAAGAGCTATCCATTCTGGTGTTGTCTCTTCAGTGGTATGTAATTCTCCTGAAAAATCCATTGCAACAAAAATAGTCATCGTATAGGTTTTCATACTTCCATCTTTTCTTTGAATCTCTGCTGTATATTCATTCCGAGCAAATGGATAGACATCTTCTGGTCGAACTGACAAACCAGTCTCTTCTTGCAACTCTCGCATTGCAGCAGTGAGCATATCTTCATGCTCTTCAAGACGTCCACCAGGAATTCCATAGACACCAGTTATATGTCCTGCACTTTCGCCATGCTTCACAAGACAAACACTTTTGTCTTTAAAAACCAAAATATGTGCTGTTACAATTGCTTCCATCGATATTGAGTATATCAGATATCATACTGCACCCCGTGTAAATTTCTCCATCTTCCTTTTTGTATTGCGAGTCTTTTAAATCCAATAGGATTGTGAGCAAAGACTTGTGGATGACGCCTGGGAGTATCAGGACAAATCCGCTCTAGTGCATCGGGCAACCTATCAATCATAACCACGGTATTATCTTTTCCTGGAGCGTGCACGTATTC
Source organism: Candidatus Levyibacteriota bacterium (assembly GCA_003173995.1). GTDB lineage: Bacteria > Patescibacteriota > Microgenomatia > Levybacterales > UBA12049 > PRDT01. The sequence goes on from PRDT01000058.1 coordinate 8,584, forward strand.
ATTTTCTGAGATCATAATGCCAACATGAGAAGGATATGTCCCATCACTACTAAAAAATACCAAG
>PRDT01000061.1 GCA_003173995.1 Candidatus Levyibacteriota bacterium
CCCAGACTATAGACCAATTGCTCCAAGGTATGTCACCCCTGATACAACAGACAGAGATGCGAGGCAACGCTTAACTCAAAGCGCTGTCAGTAGAGCTCTCCATTTTGCCTACGGAATTGGCGACGCAGCAACTATTCAAATACCATTTCCTCATGCTGAACATTACCAAGAGTATCCTTTTGAGAAACACCATTGGGACACTTATGGAAATGTTGAGTCAGAGCGTGGCCGTGTCGAATTTATGCTTGGGACATATCCTGAGCGTTCATTCCCTGCTGCATTTGCTCCATATCTCGAGCAAGTATTAACTCCTCGCAGAAGAGAAGGACCTCCCACGGTACTTCAAGCATGGGAACAAGCTTCTCCTGGCATCGCTCATCTCTCTGAGGCAATTTACGGAAATATCAAATCAGCAATGGTTGCACTCAGACAACCTGACGCTGCAGCAGTTGCTCTTGGTTATCCAAATGGCTACCCAACAGCATTCCAGTCAGATCCGATTTTATACGAAGTGGCTCCCGAGACACTGAATCAAGAAAGAGAATTGTGGCATCAAGCCTTAGCACAGATAACAGGAGAATTACAGCAAGGAGATTACAGTCATCTTGGATCATTCTTAAGCCTTTATGGAAGGATTAAAGATCCTATTACCCCACTTACAAGTAACCTAGACGATCAGGAGGCTGCATTCAAACTCCTTTTTAGAAACGCTCGCACAACGCTTGCACAACAAGGTATTACCGATATTGCAAGCAATGAAGGCCAAACCCTTGTTGCCCAACTTGCTCTTGAATCTTCATTTTTAGCTCTTCCTGCAGCAAAAGATATTTTTTATGTACGAGGAGACGGCGATAATGGAGGAGAGCATCAAGAATTATCATATGTCTATGTTAACTTAAAAGATTTACCAAGAGGTGAATTCACCCATCCATCAGCAGTCCTTCCAAGACTAAGAGAAATTCTTGACGACGCTGATGCAAGAGGCAATTTGGTAGTCACACCGCTTGCTGTTTCGTATTTTCAGACACCTGGAGAGGCAAAGCCCACGATGTTCCTCATTGATGGAAATAATAGAGCAACTTCTTTGATGGTAATGCAATATGTTACTGATTCTGGATGTACATTTGAAGATAGACTCGACCCAAGACTGATTCGCGCATTTATGCAAAAGCACCAATTGCATCCAGGTTGGGAAAGAGAAATTGTCCTCACCCTTGAAGCAAAGCCATACCTAGATCGCGATCGTGTTACACAGCCAGGCTTTGATAGAGCACTCTTTGAAAGAATAGTAAGAGCTGGGCAAACCCTTGCAAGAGATATTGAAGGACGTGCTCCTGCGATGCTTGTGCAAGAGCCTAGCTTCCATACTGTTATCGTTAATCAGGCAGTAGATGAAAGGAAAAAAGATGACGTCAACCCACGAGTCCCATTACTCCAACCGTTGCATCAATCAATTTACAATGACGATCACGACTCAACGATGGCTATTGCTATTCCACCTAAAAATCAAACACATGGCAGAGCCCTTGCCAATAATTTTCGTCTTCAAGTAGAGCCAGCGGCTGGAGCAATGCCACAATTAGGGACGAGAAGACATGTTTTACGCACAGAAGTTGCTTAGTAACATTTCATGTTGACAAGAGCAGCGGAGGCATGATACCATCCTTTTATGGTAATTGTAAATCAATTTGTAAGTACAACAACTACAACAGCCCTCTAAGGAGGTTGTAGCGTTAGTGCTTTTTACAACCTCCCTCAAGGAGGTTTTTTTATTTTTATGAGACAAGCAGAAATATTACAACCAAATGTATCAAGACGCGATTTTGAGGGCATTAATGCAACAAGAGAAGCAGCCTGGGTAGTAGGCAGTGGATTATTTCGACGAGATTTGTATCCCTATCATGCATTCAGTAGATATCGAAGTTGGCAACCAGACGGAGAATTAGGCAAAGCCATAGCAAGTGGAGATTTATATGTGTCAGTTGTGAGAGAAGAGCCCAAAGTCCCAGGCGAACCAGGAGATATTGTTGCTCATGGTGCTTTGGTGAGAAATAAATTCGGATGGGAAGCAGGAAGATTCTTTGCCAGATCTGAAGGACAGAAAGATGGAATTGCAGCAACAGAGGGAGTACGGCAGCAAGCTGAAGCACTTGGTGTGGATAGAATTCATGTTGGTATTTCTTACAACCGTACTGCAATGTGGCGCGTATTGGAAGAATCTTTTATAGCCAATGGGTGGAAACTTGCTGTTATGGGACTTATGCCTGATATCTATAATGAGGGTGGACTTCGCTGGGGAGAGGCTATCGCAATGGTGGTAAAAGATAAACCAATGATACTCCCTGAGCTGAGCGCTCATATGCCTCGACAAATTCAAGATTTTGCAAAAGGCATACAAGCATTTAACCATACCACACTACAATTTGGTTATGAACCTCCAGCAAGACGAGATCAAAAAGTTGCAGAGCCTTATCCATTTGCAGATAATGTTATTGGACTCAACTGGGATGATTATGCCAATCAAGGAGCATATTTGAAAAGAGGATTCAAGCCAGTAGGACTGGTAAAATTAAACGACGCATGGACTGTTGTGATGCATAAAGGAGCCTTGCCTCCAATTTTTGAAGGAAGAAGATCAGAACTCGGAAGAGGGGTAAGTCCAGTTGCCTATCCACCAGAATCTGCAGGTGTACCAATATCTCGAATCATTCAACACGTGTATAGACAATAAATATGAATACTCTTGAATTCGTCCAACAACTTATTAAAATACCAAGCATCACTGACTCACCAAGAGAGGCAGAACCACTTGAAGTGATTAAGAAGATTTTGGATAAAGAAAAGATTGGTTACAAGCTTATCGGCAAAGGTACCAAGCAAAATTTAGTTGCAACAATAGGAAAAGGTACTACGTCAGTACTTTTAAATAGTCACTTTGATGTTGTCCCAGCCAAGGAAAGTATGTTCCAGCCCATTGTAAAAGGCAACAAACTTATCGCCAGAGGTGCTGCGGATGCAAAAGGCCCACTTACAGCTATGCTTGCTGCATTTATTAATTTGAATAAAGACAAACCTGCTGGAAAAGTTATTTTGTGCTGTGTCTGTGATGAGGAAAATGCAGGAGAAGAGGGGACCAATGTATTAGCCAAAAAGGGTATTGTTGGAGATTATAATATTGCAGGAGAACCAACAGGAAATAATATTATTGTTACTGAAAAAGGATTTTTGCGACTTACTATTCATATCCAAGGGAAAGAAATGCATGCTGCTTTCCCCAAAACCAATCAAAATGCGATTTACTTGGCTTCTCACGTTATTAAGGAAATAGAAAATATTAATTTCAAAAAGATTCATCCTATTTTAGGACAAACTACGGTAAGTTTTGGACTTATCAAAGGTGGTACCAAAATAAATATTGGAGCAGGATTTTGTGATATTGGCATAGACATTCGATATCTCCCCAATCAAACAGAAAATGAAATAATGAGTATCATCGAAAAAGTTCTTCGACCAATTTGTGATTTCACAATTAGCATTATTGCCTCTGGAGTACCATTTGAAACTCCTGAAGAAAGTAAGTTAGTACACATTGCGAAAGAGATCACAAAAGGAGCAATTAAAGGCGTCAATTTTGGTACTGATGCAAGATTTTATAGTCCAAAGGAAGCAATTGTTATTGGTCCAGGTGCATCTGAAATTGCCCACCAAGAAAAAGAATATGTTTTGCTCTCTGACATTGAAAAAGCAGCAAAATATTATGAAGCAATAGTAAGGAGGTGCTTAGCGTAAGAAAGACTTTCACTGCAAAGATCTTTCTGATATGATATGGCTATGAAACAACATTCCAAAGAAGACTTAGAACATCTTCGCCATTCTGGAGCACATCTTCTTGCAGCATCAATTATTTCTTTGTGGCCTCATGCTAAGCAAACCATCGGCCCTGCAATTGAAAATGGATTCTATGAAGATATGGACTTAGGTGATGTCAAAATCTCAGAAGCTGATTTTCCAAAAATTGAAAAGAAAATGCACGAGTTGGTCAAGACCTGGAAGAGTTTTGAGAGAATTGAAGTTACAAAAGCCGAAGCAATAAAAGCATTTCCCAAAAATGAATATAAGCATGAGCTGATTAATGAATTCGCGAAAGATGGCAAGACCCTTACTATTTATAAGTCTGGTGATTATATTGACCTGTGTCGTGGTGGACATGATATGGATCCATCAAAGGACTTGAAGTACTTCAAGGTGACAAAAATTGCAGGTGCATATTGGCGTGGTAATGAGAAAAATAAAATGCTCACTCGTGTTTATGGAACAGCATTCTTTACCAAAGATGACTTGGACAATTATCTTCACATGCTTGAGGAAGCAGAGAAGCGGGATCACCGAAAATTAGGAAAAGAATTAGATTTATTTGTCTTTTCTGACTTAGTTGGAGCCGGCTTACCGCTCTTTACACCAAAAGGCACTATTTTACGAGACGAATTATTTGCCTTTTCAGAAAGTTTGCAAAAAAGATATGGATATCAAAAAGTATGGATTCCTCATATTACGAAAGTGGATTTGTACAAAAAATCAGGCCACTGGGATAAATTTGGCGATGAACTTTTCTTAGTAAAAAGCCAAGAGACAGACGATCAGTTTGTGATGAAGCCAATGAATTGCCCACATCATATCCAAATCTATGCATCTCGTCCTCGAAGTTATCGAGATCTTCCTATTCGATATATGGAGACAACTGTTCAGTACCGCGACGAGAAAAAAGGAGAAATGCTTGGACTTTCTCGCGTAAGATCGATTTCTATTGATGACGCGCATATTTTCGTGAGACCAGACCAAGTAGAGCAAGAATTTCAAAACATCATGAACATGATTAAAGAAATGTACGGCACGCTCAATATGAAATTTAAGGCACGACTTTCCTTTAGAGACAATGATGACAAATACCTGGGCGATAAAAAGGACTGGGAAAGAGCCCAAAAAACAATTGAAGAAGTTGCAAAGAAATTACAGCTTGATTATGTTGTTGTCGAAGGAGAAGCAGCATTTTACGGACCAAAGATAGATATTATGGTGGTTGATGCTTTAGGTCGTGAATGGCAATGTGCAACAGAGCAACTTGATTTTGTCCAGCCAATGCGATTTGGTATTACCTACAAAGACGCAGATGGTAAGGATAAAACACCATTTATGATCCACAAAGCACTTCTTGGATCAATAGAGAGATTCCTTTCAGTCTATATAGAGCACACAGTCGGAGCCTTCCCATTATGGCTTTCTCCAGTTCAAGTTGCTATTTTACCTATCGCAGAAAGGCACATTGAGGCCGCACAAAAAGCAAAAGAAAAGCTTGAAGAAGCAGGTATCAGAGTCGAGCTTGATGAGAGTAGCGAGCGTTTACAAGCTAAAATACGTAATTTCAC
>PRDT01000011.1 GCA_003173995.1 Candidatus Levyibacteriota bacterium
CAGGTCTTCCCATTTTTTCTGCATAACTTGCAGTTATGAGAGCGCCACTATCAGCCGCGCCTTCTGTAACAATAATACCCTCTGAAAGTCCTGCTATTAATGCATTTCTTGCAGGGAAAAGTCCTTTTGTACTTTGGTGTCCTGGTGGAAATGTACTCACAACACATCCTCCACCACTAATAATTTTGTCATAAAGATACTGATGAGACGACGGAACGCAAATATCAACGCCACTTCCTAGTACTGCGATTGTCTTGCCATGGCAATCCAAACATGTCTTATGCACAATTCCATCTACTCCTAATGCTAAGCCTGAGACAACAACAAATCCCTCCTCAACAAATTGTTGTGTCAAAAGGGTTGTGACCTGTTGACCGTATTGTGTTACTTTTCTCGTCCCGACAATGCCAATGGATTTTGCGCATAATAAAACATCACTTTTCCCTTTTACATAAATACCAATTGGTGGATGAACAAGTTTTTTAAGTAAAAGCGGAAAAATGTCATCGTAGCATCCGAGAAAAAGAATATCTTTTTCTTTTAGTTTTTCCTCTTCTTTTACCAAATCAATCTGCTGACGAAACTCAATAAATAGACTGGTTTTCTTCTCTCCTAAAATTGGTATCAAACCTTCTTCGTCTGACTCCCATGCAAACTTTGCACTACCAAATGCATCGACCAATTTTCCAAATGTTACACTTCCAATGCCTGGAAAAAGAGAAAATCCAAGACAATACAGATTTGACTCCATATCTGTATCATACACATTTTCTTCATCGACCTGACAAGCCCTCTTGTCATTTTCTTACAGCAATTGACTTGACAAGCAATCTCCTTTTTGTAAGACTTATCCCATGGCAACCAAAAAAGTAGGTAGCAAAACACCTGTCAAGAAAGTAGCACCGGTCAAAACAACTTCTACAACCAACGCACCACTTTCTTATGAAACCCAAATGATAATCGTCATTCTCCTCCTCTTATTTTTCTATCCAATTGGTCTTATCTTTATGTGGGCATGGATGGGAAAATGGCCACTCTGGCTTCGCATTCTTCTCACCATTCCTCTTTTTTTGGGTGGGTTTATTATTTTCTCTGTACTTATTTTTATTGCAGCAATAATTCAGCATGTCAGTACAAATTATCGTATGGAACAACAACGACAACAATTGATGAAGCAATATTTGAGTCCCACACCAACTGTCTCCCAACAAGCACTTTCTCCCTCTGCTGATGAAACAAACTACTAATCCCTTGCTTTCTTCCAAGCCCTGTGGTATCTTCACAACCTATGCCTGAACAAGTTGAAAGAGATCAAGCTCAGCGAACAGAAGCCCTTCATACACCCTTTCGTGGGCATATTGAAGCTGCGTTACAAGAGCGTGGGTTGCAACTTATTGCTGACCCTGTATTTGAAGCGGAAGGACTTCTAACTCATGGTGCTCATAGTATCGGAACACTAATTTATGTTGTTGCGCCTGCTGAATTTACAACTATCCGTGAAACAAATGAAAGGATCACCTCTTTAAGAGGTCTTGATTCAGCACATTTTACCGATGAACCTCCACATGGTGATTATTTTCGAGCAGTACAAGTCATGAATTATAACAATGGAGTTCCTCAAGATGAATTGCGCGGAATAGACCCAGCCCAAATGGACTTGTACGAACCTACTGGTTCTACATCTTTTACCACGCAAGCAGTTCCACAGCCTTTAGCTGGTATGCAAGCACTTTATGAAGCAACAGGAGTGACAGCAAGCGATGAGACAAAAGTATTACCTCAATTTCTTAGACACCGTATTATTGCCTTTCCGGACTTAGAGATAGCACAAGCAATTGTTGAGCATTTTCTCAATCCATTAGATGCACATCATGAGACAGAATTATTTGAACATGCACGACATAGTCATGGAAGATTCTCACACTCTGTTGATATCAGAGTTCCTTTCGAGGCATTTGATGATGCACATGTGAGACGACTTCTCGAGTTACCACCATTGACAGGATTTGGAGCATTCCGAAGAACTATGAAAACCATTGCAGTAGAACTTGGTGGAGCTCATTCTCACCATCATTAATACTTATTTTCAAAGTAATACTGCATAATTTCTTTGGCAATTGGTCCTGCCACATTACTTCCTTCTCCACTTTCTTCAGATAACACTGTCACAACAATTTGTGGATGATATGCTGGCGCAAAAGCAGTTATCCATGCATGTGGGAGCGTACTATCATCACCATGTTGGGCGGTTCCAGTTTTGCATGCGACCACCACATGCCGCATATCAGAGGCATCTGCCGAACCAGTTGCATTTGGTGCCTCTGTAATATCCTTTCCGTCAATTTGCAGATGTGAATTCTTTACAGCAAAGCCAAAAAATGGCCAGGCAACTCCCCCCGTATCACAGGATTCTATCATTCCTTCTCTCACCGTATTGAGAGTATCCATACTTAAAAAATCTTTATTTTTGACAACTGGATTTTGATTTTTCAAAAGGCGTGGAGCATAGACGGTACCGCCATTTGCGATGGTTGCTGTCCAAGAATTGACCTGGAGTGGAGTTGTGAGCAGATACCCCTGTCCAATACCATAATGATAATCATCTCCCAAATACCACTTATCCCCAATGACTTTTTCTTTCCACTCTTTTGTCGGGACAAGTCCTTTTGCTTCTCCTTCAATAGAAATGCCAAGTGGCTTGCCAAGACCGTATTTTTGTGCAAAAGAAGAAAGAGTATCTACTCCCAAAAGTTGTCCAACTTTATAAAAGAAAATATCATTTGAGCGCTTAATTGCCTTCACCACATCCACTGGCCCTTCTGTCCTTCCGTATTCTGTGTAATACCAATTTGCAAAAGAAAAATCCCCAACTTTCAAGATACCGTCATCTTCCACAGTATATGAAGTATCAATTGTCTTGGTCTGTAGGGCTGCAGTTGCAGTGACGAGCTTAAACGTTGAGCCAGGAGGATAGGTGCCAGAGATTGCTCTATCCAAAAGCGGTTGTCCTGTGCCGTCCAAAAGGACCTGCTCAACAGTATGATACGTTGCATCCGAAGGTGGATCAAAATGCTCACCCATCGTGAATAAATTTGGATCAAAGGAAGGCTTACTCACCATGGCAAGTACCTCGCCAGTTGGCGTTGTGACGATAGCTGCTCCTCTTTTCACAGTTTTCATGGCATTTGCTACTTCTTTTTGAAGAGAAGAATCAATAGTGAGGAAAATATTTTGCCCAGCAATAGGATCTGTCTCGCCGAGAATACGAATAGGCTTTCCTGTTGCATCAACCTCTACGAGAACCTTCCCATCGACTCCCCGAAGAAAAGTCTCCCCAGATTGTTCTATTCCCATTTTGCCTACCAAATCCCCCGCATTGTAGCCTGCAAACAGAGGATCTTTTAAATCCTCTGTTGAAATTTGCCCAATGTATCCAACAACATGTGCTGCCGCTTCACCAATAGGATATTGTCTGAGACTATCTACCTCTAACTTTTTATCCCCTTTTGCAATTTTATCCAAAGCTGCTTTTTCATCAATAAGGACTGTCTTGCCATTCACTGTCTCTCGGTATCCTGGTACATTAAAGACAAGCGGCTTATCATCTCTGTCAAAAATAATGCCTCGTGGTGCATGAATAAGTGCTGTACGAATTCTATTCGTGTCCGAAATACTTCGGTAATAACCACCTGCTAAAAGCTGAAGAAATGCAAGACGACCCAAAAGAATAAGTGCACCAATTCCTATAAAAAGAAGAAATAAATATCCCCTCATCGCATGAGAAGAAAAATCACTTTTTCCGCTCTTTCGAGAAAAGCGAAGAGACATGTTTTTTTCAGTGTGGATAGCGTCAGAAAAAGATGCACCAAGTTTCATAGGAGATAATAGCTTTGAGTATAGCACAGAGAAAGTGGCCTCGTTAGATTCGCTTTTTCTGTGGAAGATGACTGTCCAGTACTGCCAAGACAAAGAAAATGCCACTTGCCCAAAGTGCAGTCGCAATTGATCCTAAAAGAATATGAGGCATATGAAAAAGAAAACTATATAGCATGCTGGCAAGAAAAGAGAAAACAATAACAAATTGGAAGGTCCTTATCTCAAATTTTCGCTCATATAAAAATACTGCTCCTAAAAGGCCAAGAAAGAAAAGACTCGTGAGTCCAACAGTATGAAATGCAAGGATATCAGTAAGTATTCCAAGAATAAAGGCTAAAAGTAGTACATGCGATTTTTTGAATAAGACAAGCATTGCAAGGATACATCCAATAGTAAGCGGTGCCGCAACAAACCCAGTACTTATGAATAATGAAAGCAGTGTAATAAGACTAAAAATAAGCCATTCCATACATTAGTGAGTAATAATAAATACTTCCGACAATTTTTCAATACTGACGAGACTCTGCATATTTGCACCTTGGAAAATAGCAGCTGGATTTTTCTCAACAGCAACAATTTTCCCAACAATAAGTCCTTCCGGAATATTTTTCTCTCCTGTATCTCCTTTTGTGATGACAGTATCTCCTGTATGAAGAGTATCTGACAATACAACATTATCAAGTACCATTTGTCCATTGCCAATTCCCTTCACAACACCTGGTGCACTTGTCTCATTTGTCTGGGCTGTCAATGAAAATGACTTATTGGTAATAAGAGTTATTTTTGCAGCATGATCGCTGACCTTTCCAACAATACCAATGAGTGAATCCTTATACACAACTGGCTGACCTTTCTCTACACTGTCACTTGTTCCTTTATCAACCAGCATTTCCTCCGCTTTGGTAATACCCGGAACAAATGAAGGAAGACCAATAACTTGAGCGGGAAGTAAATTGTGAGTTGGGATACTTGAGGTCTCAAATTGATCACGAAGAGCCTTATCGTCATTTTGTAATTTCCTCATTTGGACAAGTTGTGTCTTAAGCTGCAGATTTTCTGCTTGAAGACGCTTCATTTCTGGATTGGTACCAAGAGTAAATGGTAAGCGACTTGTCTGGTACAGGAGTGACTCAATTGGAAATAAGGCATTGCCTAAAAGTCCCTGACCCAAAAGAAGTTGATGTTGAGAAAGGAAGAATACTCCAAGAGATAAAATAAGAAAGAAGATAAAAAGAGGTAAAATAGGTGTCCTTTTTTCCATAAGTTATGCCCTATTATAGCATTGGATAAAAAGTATTATTCAAATCTACTATGTGCAACTGAATAAAAGGCGTAAAATTTTTGTTTGTGAATGTTTCAGGGGAATTCCTCAGATGCGAAGCAGATTGAGGAAGGGGTAAACTTCCCCGATAAATGAACAAACAAAAATAGCCTGACTTCACTTGCAAAAAGTCTTTGGTCCTTTCTTAAGAAAGGACAATAAGTACTCTATTGTAGTCCCCCAGTCACTCTCACTCGGGATAAGAGTGCTGGATTCTCAAGTACTTCTCCACATCCTCTCACAACAGTTGTAAGTGGATCTTCAGCGACAATAACAGGAATTTGGGTTCGTTCCATAATTAATTTATCAAACCCTCGAATTTGCGCTCCACCACCAGTAATCAGAATACCTCGTTCTAAAATATCTGAAGTCAGCTCAGGTGGTGCTTCTTCCAATACCTCTGCAATGCCTTCAATAATTTGTGAGAGTACTGGTGCTAAGGCTTCTCGTACCTCTACTTCTGTTAGTCTGAGACTTTTTGGAAGACCTGTCTCAATATCTCGCCCTCTGACAACAGCCATTTCTTCATTTTCTGGCTCTTTTGCTTTTCTTTTTGGTTCAAATGCGCTACCAATTTTTATTTTGATATCTTCTGCTGTCTTTTCTCCCAAGAGAAGCCCATGTCGAAGGCGCACATAATGCAATATTGCCTGATCCATATCATCGCCTGCCAATTTCAGCGATTTATTTACCACAATACCCCCCAAGGAAATAATGGCTATTTCTGTTGTTCCACCACCAATATCAACTACCATGACACCTGTTGGCTGGAAAACACTTACACCCGCTCCTATTGCTGCTGCCATTGGTTCTTCAATAAGATAAGCTTCCCTTGCTCCTGCTGCCAGTGCTGCCTCCCAGACTGCACGCCTCTCAACTTCCGTGACAGCAGATGGGATACCAATAACAACTTTTGGATGGATAAAAGAGAAAGGTAGCTTTCTATCAACTTCATGGACCTCCCGAATGTAGTGCTCTATCATCGCCTGAGTCGCATCAAAGTCCGCAATAACGCCACCTCGAAGAGGTCTCACGGTAATAATATTTGCAGGAGTCTTCCCAAGCATTTTCTTGGCCTCTGTACCTATAGCAATAACCTGCTTGGTCTTTTTGTGCATCGCAACAATAGATGGCTCGCGGATAACAATTCCCTTGCCACGAACCCACACCAAAGTATTTGCTGTACCTAAGTCAATACCAACATCGTGGGAGAAAAAAGAAAAGAATTTGTTAAGCATAGCAAAAAAGGAAATCCTAGCAGATTCCTAGGCCTATCATAGCATGTCTGGTATTCTCTTGCCAAGCTAAGATACAGTCTAACTTAAGGGATTACTGAGAAAGAGATGAGAGGAGACTAAGCCTACTTATGCAGCTGCTGCACCAGGAGCTCGTTTTTGTGTCTGCTTTGCTGGTCTTGGTTGTCCTGCTCTTCGTCGTGTAGCTGCACTCTTTGGTTGTCTTACTGGTTCTGGACTGAGTTTCTCTGCTTTCATCAACATACCATTTAATTCTGCATTCAAGAATGCTTGTACTGCTCTTGCATCAGTAAGTTGCTGTCTTCGTACTATACCAGCTGGATAGGTTGTTCTTCTATATTGATCTGGCTGTACATCCTGTTGGAAAACAACAAAACCACCTTGTTCTCCCTCTACTCTGCTCCACTTGCCTTTACCATAGATAGCTGCATAATTACCTGGTAAACCTTTTGCTGCTTCAGCTGCTGGAACACGTACTTCTCGAATGAGTTTTACCTCAAATTTTGGTTTTGCATCTTTAGCACCTGCTTTAGGATCAACTTTCTTTCGTACTGCCCAAACTCGTACTGACTGATCTTGTGAGCGGTACATTTCTACTGCTCTTCCTTGTCCTGCATCCCAAATTTCAGCCTTTGTTGCAACAGCACGCATACGAGAAGTAACTCGATTGAGGGTTTCTCGTGCAAGTTGGATTGCATGTGTCTCAGCTGCTGAAGATGCAGATTGTTGTTCTGCTTGTGCTCGCATTTGCTGCTCTTTTGCTCGTGCAACATCTTCTCTTCTCTTTTCACCAGCAAGCCATTGTCGTGAGTCGTGTCCCTTTGCTCGGTGCTGATCGGTTAATTTCTTTGGTCTTTCATCTGCTCGTAAAGCACGAAGAGTTAATCTTTGTTGTTGCTGTCCTTTAACATTTACTGTTGTCATTTCTCCCTGAAGCATAACAACCTGTGCCATAGGTTGTGGCTTTTTTGCTGTCTTTGCTTTCTTTTTACCACCTGCTGTTTCAGCCTTAGCTGCTGCTTGAGCTGCTGCCTGTGCTGCGGCTGCTGCTTCTTGAGCTGCAAGTTGAGTTAGACTTCCGTCATTTATACCATTTGCAACAGCAACTAATGCTCGTCTTGCTTGTATTTCTACTACTGGCGCTGGATTTTCACCCTTTCCTCTTCCAATTGGTCTAACACCTTCTACCCAACCATTTCCAGCAGCATTTGGATACATAAATGCAAGGGATGTTCGACCATCGCCCGCTGTTCGAGCAACATATCCTACATGACCTTGTCCATCATTAAATCGTTGAATAACAAATGTTCGGTCACCTAACATCACATGGAATTGTATTCGTTCTCGATTTTTTTCACTTGGGAACATTGCGAGGAATCCTTCTCGTGTAGATGAGTATGTTTCTTGTGCTGTTCGGAATTCTCTTTCAGCTACTTCTGAAGGACTTGGTTGTCTTGGAGCTTTTTTTTCAACTCGACCTGCACCAGGTTGTCCTGCTGCTTGAGCATGTACTCTTGATTCTGCTGCTGTTGTTGATCTATCTGTTCTTGCCATATTTTTAATTTCCTTTTCGGAATTGTTTTGGATTATAGTATTTTACTATAAACGTTGTCAACAGGTAATTTTATGGCTAAAATAGTCCTATAATAATTTTACTCTAGGGATTTTAGTTCTTTTTGTGCTCCCTTAGCATTCATATATTTATATCTTAAATACCAAGATAATCGTATGAAAAATGCTTGACTGTTAAAAATTATATAAGATATCTTGATAATTACTATTGTTATTTTTTATATATAGTACTATAATACCCGCGACTGCCCCTGGTGCACAACCACATATTTTGCGTGGATGTGCCACTTGTCGCACTTTGACAAGACAAGTTTGTGGTTAACTTTTTTCCATGTCCTTTTGCGGACATCGCTATAACCGTATCTTCCTGGTAACACTTTCCTGTTACTGGAAAGATGCGGTTGTGGCAGGGGAAGAAAGTTGGTAGATACCGCGAGGTATCTTAACGTGAAAGGACGCAGAGATGCGTACTCGCTCGATGTCTTACGAAGAAGAAGGCTTCTTCGACTCCTTCCGTAGTTGGTTGCGTGACAGGCTCCCAGCAACTGGGTGCTTAGTCGCGATTCTGCTCGTCATTGGGCTGTGTAGTGGGTCTATGGTTGCCCTGAGGCAACTCTCCATGGTGCACGACCTGTGGATGCTGTTGTATCTGCATCCCGTGGGTTGGACACTGTTCCTGGTCGCCGTAGGCTTGACCATCCTCGCCTTTGTGGCTGGAGGAAATGAGTGGAGCCTCCGTTGGGTCACGTACATCGTTGCGGGCCTGATGTGGGTTTTTCTCCTTGGTTATGGGATCTACGCAACTGCTCTCTGGCAACAGAAGCTTGCGCTAGAACAAAATCCCACGACCATTTCCAGCCTGGCTCAGTCGAGCTCAGTTCGGTGGCTCCCGTTGGAGGTGGCTCAACAGTACGGCAAAAACCGTTACCAAG
>PRDT01000026.1 GCA_003173995.1 Candidatus Levyibacteriota bacterium
AGAGGTTGTGGTCTCAGTCGTAGACGTCTCTGTTGAAGGGGTCCCCTGGACGATTCCTTCGTTAGAAGACTGGCTTGATCATATCGCTGCTATTCGCGAATTGGAAGCTTCTCTAGGGCAGAGTGTGAACAGACATGTTGGAGGCAGTGGAGAGCATCCTGCAAAGCTCCCACTGGAACCTGCTGAGATGCTCCACGATGACGGAAGGAGGACAAGAAGGTGATGAAGATTATGCAGCCAGAGGCAGTGCATATAGCTCCGCACAAGAAGGGTACCTGTGAGAGATGCAAAGGGGCGGGCTATCTTCGGATGAACGTTCCATTTGGGCATCCCCTCTTTGGGAAACCCATCAGGTGTCAATGCAAAGAAGCTGAACGAATAGCGCGAAGACGACAGCAACTCTCTTCCCTCTCTGATTTAGATGCCCTCTCTGACAAACGCCTGGAGAGCTATAATTTTCGCATCCCAGGGACGCAAGATGCGTTTCGGGCCGCATGTGCCTTTGCCCGCCATCCTCAGGGGTGGATTGTGCTTATTGGGAGCAGTGGGAATGGCAAAACGCATTTGGCTGCCGCGATTGCCAACTATTGTCTGGAACAGGATAGGGTTGTTTTCTTCACGACCGCTGCCGATTTGCTGGACCATCTGCGCTCAACCTTTGCCCCAACCTCAACTGTTCATTACGACCAACGGTTTATGCAGATGCGCGAGGCGGAATTGCTGGTCCTGGACGATTTGGTCATGGAATCATGCACTTCCTGGGCACGCGAAAAGCTCTACCAGTTATTCAATAGCCGTTACACGGCACGTTTGCCGACGGTGGTAACGATGAATCAGAGGGGTCAGGAGTCTCTTGAAGAGGGGATTCGCTCACGATTGTCAGATCAGTCCCTCGTGAAGACGGTGGTCTTTGAGCGGGTAGGAGACTACCGCTTATCTGAACACCCCGAAGCGTGACTCTCTCGTAAGGAAAGGGACCCATCCATCGGAACGATGAACCATGCCCGCTTTGTTTTTGTCAGAAAAAGACTTGTATAGGGAACAACCCAGCATCATCCTTTCTCTCCTCTGTACAGGAACATAGAGATTACCAGACGGTTTTGAATCTGTGTAAACGCATGTTAAAAGGATGGAAATACGGCCCCTTAAAGAGTATACTTGAAGAAGTATAGAAAGTAAGTTCTATGAGAGGAGAGGGTTATAGGCAAAAAAGGATGACCACATCATCATTAGAACAAGTGACTCAAGCAATCATCGAGTCGGATATGAGACATGATCCAAGCTCTCTCTTTACTGCTATTCCCGAAGAGATTATATGGACCCATGCAGTCACTATCCTAGATGATCCAGAGTCCAATTATCTTCTTGGCCCAACGCTTCTTCAAGGTATAGGAGATGCTTTCCTTCTCCTTTCTAACCGTTCTGCCGCCTGTACCATAATCCTTCATGCGTTACAATTTTCGAGAGAAAGCTTCATTTACCAGCAGGCTCAGCATATTGTTCTGCAGTATGCAAAAACCTGGGAGAAACAGATTGCACGCCGTTTTTTCGACACTTTTGAAGAGGTATATCAGGAAGTAAAAGATGGTGGAGATCAGTTTCTTGCACGGCTTGCCTTAGAGGGAACTGTTCTCCTCCCAATATTTCGTGAAGATCGTGCCTTACTATATAGAGCTATTAGTCTCCTGCTTGATGATTTTCCACCACCTCCTGATGATCCTTCCAACTCAGCAGACCTTCCCGTTAAAGCGATACAACTTCTGGGCCAGTGTTATGACTACTGCCCTCACGAGCCTGCAATTGTGACAAAAGTTCGAGAATGTAGAAGCTGTATTAATTATTTTGTAGCTGCTGAAGCGTCATTCGTCTTGGGTATCATTTCTCTTTACGAAGCCTTTCAAGCTTCAAGTGAGAGTGCATGCATTGAGGCATTAGAGAGAGCTGTTCAGCAGTTCCAAAGCGCAATCTCCTCAGAAGAGGGAAGGAGCGATGCAGAACTTTTTGCAACCATTACAAAGTGCTACGTACTCTTTCTACAGTCAGCTCCCGCAATGCCCATCACTAATACCATTCGCCATGCCCAACATCTCCTCACCGAACGACTACTTCTATTTGGAAACGGAGAGCAATCGAAAACAGCAGAAGTTGAGTTCCAACTAGTTCAACTCCTCCTCCAATTGGAACGGTGGGCAACAACACTAGCAGACATCACCCAGTGGCCCGATCTAAAGCTTTCATTGCAGATATTAGCAGATGCGTACGCCGCCATCCGCAAAATAGAAGCCTCCTCTCATTTCATAGAAATAGTAGAAGAAAAAACACAGCATATGGTCATGCTGCCATATGTCAGCGGAAAATTCCTACACATACAAGAAGTTATTGCAAAACTCACACGTATCTTATCCGACAATGATTGGAGAGAACAAGCAGCTCCTCCAGAAAGAGAGTTTTGTGAATTATTGTTACGCACGATTCAGGACGTTTCTTCCCCAAAAGAAAGAGCCGCCACGGATCTTGAAAAGCTTCGTCTGGCGGCTGAACAGATCAATCCTACACTCGCAGCTTCCATTGCCGCATTCCAACAAAGCGGAAAAACGCGGTCCGAGGAAGTTGTAGAATTCGCATGGCACTATCTTAATCACCGACAGACCTCTTTTATGGAATTTCCCATTAGTGAAGGACCAGCAAAAGAAATTTGTGCACATCTCCTTACTGAATTAAAAGAAAAACTGAGATGGGATCCATCCACAAAAAAATGGTGGTATCTCTCTTACGCAGTAAGGCTGACGGTTTTCTACCTGATTCGTCTCTATCGAATAACCCCAGGCGAAGCAACACCTACAGATGTAAGTTTCCTGTTTGCAGAAGGCTTAAAAAAATTGACCGGAAAAGGGATACACGCGGTCGAGGAAGATTTAGAAAACCACTTTTACAGCACAATGTACATTGCCGATGCTTTAGGCACAATCAGGCGTCAACCCCTGAGCATTGCCCCTGGAAAACCTGACCTCTGTTTTACCTTCAATGGAGATATTCTCTTCCCAATTGAAGTTAAACGCGAACACCACAATATAAGTCGACAACATATTTCTCACAAATATGTTGCTCAAGCCCAATCATATGCAGCGGCCCTTCACGGCATCAGCTTTTTATTCATTCTTGATCTGACACCAAAGCCTCTGGGGACGCCATTACGGAACGTCGTTGACTGCTGCTTTATTGAGCATCGTCCCGCAGCTCTTGCAACCCAAAAAGACTACGTCATAGTCGTCGTTTTTCCAGCTAACCGTCCACGTCCATCAGACCATAGCTGGTCTTGAGCCGGGAACGCACAAATTGTTCTAAAAGAGTGGTATAGCTTCTGCTTGCTGCTCAACATTATCACAAACTGAAGCAAGAGATTCTTTTGTACTCGCAATAAGAATTTGGGCATGTTTCCCTAAATGGTCCTTGGCATTTGAAAACCCTTGAAGGATGTTCTGAAAGTGCTGTTCATCCATCTCAGCCCCTGCTGGGGCATCAATGATGAGAAGCCCAGGATGGTACCCTATTCCTTCCGTAATATGGAGAAGAAGTAATGCTAGATGAAAGGCAAGTTTAAGACGCAACATCTCACTAGCTTCCATGTCACGGAAAAGAATAGTATTTCCACCTTGATTAATAAATAAATTAAAGCGCTCATTGAAGGAAAAAGAAACACGTTCCAAGTCCGTAATACCAAATAACCTCGCAAGTTCTGTCGTTTTCTCCTGCAACTTGTTCCATTGATGATCATAGTAGTGCCAAATCTGCGCTTTCATTTCTATAAGAGCTATCTCAAGAATATCATGAGTAGCCTTCAACCGAGCGAGTTGCTCTGAATGAACCTCTTCAGTTTGCTCTCGTAACTGCTGCAATTGGCCACTGAGATATCCTCGTCGATCTATCAATTCCCGGAACTCTTGAGTAAAACCGGTACGTTCCTGCCTTGGAAGGTCTTGCAGTTCGTTCCTCAACTCTTGTAGTGCTTTTTCTTCATTCTTACGTAGCCCTACTATCTTTCGCACATCTGTTTTAATATTCTTGAGATTTTTCTGCAAAGCAATAACCGTTTCGTTTGCTTCTTGAAGCATGGTTTCGTACTGTTCTACTGATTGAATAGGGCGGAGTTCGTGAAGACAGAGACGGCACTGCTTTTTCTGCATTTCTTCCTCAACACGTTCAGCTGGGATTTCTTGTTCACAATGAGGACAACGCTCTATGGTCAGCCCACTTAAAAATACTTTAAACTGAATAGCTTCTCGTAACTCCTGACATGCTCTTTCTTTCTCATCTAACTTGCTCTGTGTTTCTCGTTCTTCTTTTAGGAGTTGTTGTTCGCTTAGCGATAGATCAACCACACGAGTTGTATATTCAGCGATCTTTTCTTGGACATGTGCGAGATACGCAGGGTCTACAAGCACAGACTGGCCCTGCTCAATCGCTTGAAGTTTATCCACGACATCATGAAGTTCTTTTTGAAGAGCCTCAATTTTTTCTTGAACATCCTGAGCATTGCTAACTACGCGCCTCGACTCAAATTTATACTCATCATGAACTTTCTCATATGCCCGCTCTAACATCATTAGCACCTCTGTTGAACCAAGTCCCAAATAAATGCCGAGTATCTTCTGATGTGACTTTCCGGCGGAATCACCTTTCTTGGGGAACAAATAGTCAGTGTAATCAGATCCAATAAAAAGAGATTGTGAATACACATTCCATGAAACACCATTAACAATGGTATTTTGCGTAAATACATCTTTTTGCCGTGACAGTTGCAACATAAAGTGCATTTTTTCCTGAAAAAAATGGGTAATTTTCTGGCTCATTTCAGTAGAGCCAGAAAAAGATGCAAGAATAGAGAAAGTATCAGCCCGATGCCAGCACGTTTCTATATCTTGTTGTGCAATAAAGCCTGCTACCTTGGACATATCCATACGAGGGAAATAACGGATGGTGTAAAGAACATCTTCTATAGAAAACTCCAGAGCAACATCTTCAATCCAAG